>MHXZ01000125.1:110556-112938 GCA_001825665.1 Planctomycetes bacterium GWF2_41_51
TTGGCGTTTGGAAAGTATGCTATCCCGCCTCGTTCGTGATTTACCTTTTCATAAATGAATGTCGTTCCCGTCGGTAATTCAGGATGAATGAGTGTCTGAGATATATCGACATTATATTTTGTCATCTCATCATAGAAGAATCTGCCTTGGGCGTCCAAACCGCCGAAATCGCCTTTGCCGAGGTTTACGCCAACAGCAACTTTCAAACCTGCTTTGGCAACTAATGGCGCTGTATTGCCCGGACCGCCAGCCGTTACCATACCATTATCAATCCACTGCTTATATTGTTTTTGAGTATATGCAGGCATATCCTCTGTTTTGCATCTTGCAAGACCGCCAGGCCCTGCAAGCTTTTCTGTAAACTTAAATTGGTCGCTGCGAAAATCTGTTACAGCGGTATTTAAAATAAAAATATCGTTTCCCATTTTTTAGCGTACCAATTCCAGATCAGAATATTCTTCGTATAAATAGAAACTCGTTTTCGAAAGCTGCGGTATCATGCGCAATTCCTGTTTAGGTAAGTATCGTGAATAATTATATCTGCCAACCATAATCTTCCATCGTACACCTTGCGTAGATTTATCTCCAAAAGCCTCAAAATCTTTAATCAGAAGTAGTTGGTCGGGATGACACCTCTCTTCGTTAAAAAAATAGTAGTGAAAAATATCTTCAGACAGTTCCACGCCGCGTTTCCAGCTTCTGTCGGATTTGATCCATTCTAACGCGCCCCAGAGGGTAAAACCCGGCAACCACAGTAGCTATAGCCCACAATAAAGCTGGAATAAATACATAGAGATGTAACATTGAACTGAGTACCTCTGGTGGTTGTTGCTTCAAGTCTACTGAAAACCCGGAAAGTTTTAATGCAAAAGTGCTGACACCAATACCAAGTGTTAGGCTAACTTTAATAAACCAGGAAAAAAAGGCATTTAAAGATCCCTCTCTTCGTCGCGATGTATGCTCTTCATCGTAATCGGCGACATCGGCCTTCATCGATGGAAGGAACATCCAGAACGCAGTGATGGCACAAGCCTCGGCTGCAGCGGATATCAATTGCAGGTAGGGGGTTTCTGGTCGCATTAAAAAATATTCTAACAAGTGTCCACCCGTAGCAATAACCAACAACCCCACAATCATCCGCTTCTTGTCGAATCGTTCGCATAAATATGTCAATAAAGGAATCGAGCTGATCCCCAAAACCATAACGATAGTGCCATGATATCCCATAAGAATCGACGCAGCTGAGATGTCTCCTTTAAAAACATAGTATATATTTGTATAGGTTCTAAGAGCCGCTCCAGCGTACGACCCTAGCACCAGCAGAAATGAAATCAAGATCAACAACCACATAGGGCCGCACCGAACCGATTCCTTCAAACTTTGCAAGAATAGATCTTTCTCTTGCTTGACTGCTTCAGCCTTGTAATAACGTTCTTTCACAAAGATTGCAGGGAGTAAGCCCAGCACAAGAATGACACTCACTATGAGCCAACAAACAGTGCGCATACCAGTCACCAAATCCACTTCACTCGTTGTGGAGTCGGTAAAGTAACTGCAGGTCGCTATCGCCATCACCCATCCGCCGAATAACACACTTATCTTGGAAAATACAGCTGCCCAGGCAGCCAGCCGAGTACGCTCGTCATAGTTTGGGGTCATTTCAAGTTGAAGGCTGTAGTAGCCAGTCGACCAAGCCGTATAACTGGTAAAATACAGCACCCCTAATATGACCAGATATGTCAGTTTAGACGACTCCCCCAGTGAGGTCGGCATATAGAAAAACAGAGGAAATAATATAACGCATAGAATCGTTCCTACAAAAAGGTAGGGTCGTCTGCGACCCCACCTTGACCTGGTGTTATCCGAAAGATTACCCATAATAGGATCTGAGACCGCGTCCCATATGCGCAGAACCATCAACACTATTCCAAGTTTGACCACGCTGATACCCAAGCCAATATTGAAAAAAGGAAGCCATATAGCTCCCACTAAAACACCACAGGCCATATAGTCGGTACCCTGACCCATTGCAAACATTATTTTTTGAAAAAACGGGATTTTATCAGATTTCGGTATAGATGACTCTTTAACCGCAATTTCCAAGTTTCTCATAAAGAATTTCTTTCATCTCTCTCATTTTCACTAGTAGCACCTCAATATTTCTTACTTTTCCTACTCACCTCTTCTTAAAACATAATCTCCATATTCCCTCCCCTGATTTTATCATAAGCAGATCTTTATGCTAATTTAACTTAGAAGAGTTAAAAGAATTAATAATTTTCAGCAAAATCAACAAGTTTCTTTATTGTTGTATGTGCAAGGCATACGACTTGATCACATGCTCCATAATACAGCTTAATAGAACCATCATTTTCTACAATA
>MHXZ01000125.1:112962-120685 GCA_001825665.1 Planctomycetes bacterium GWF2_41_51
ATATAATTCACGAGGCCCTAAAATTGAGTTAATCGATCTCGCCAAAACCTTTGAAGGATCATTCTTGTCAAGTATGCATACACCAAGTTTGTATATACTTGTTGCAGCATTATTTCTAACACCGTGATAAATAACCAACCACCCTTTTTCGCATTCAATAGGCACACACGCAGGTCCTAGTTTGTGTTCATCCCAGCAATGAAATCGAGTCTCAAAAACAATATCACTGTTACCCCAAAAAATAAGGTCCGGTGAATATGAAATCCACATATTCCCATTATCATACTGATTTAATGGTCTATCTAATCTCGCATATAATCCATTAATTTTTTCAGGAAAAAGAGTTCCATTTCGTTGTTCTGTCTGAGAACCATAGCCTACTCTTTCAACATTTACAAAATCCTTTGTTCTCCATATACCAATTCGACATCCTCCCGACCACTCACAACAAGTCATCAAGTAGTACCAATTGTCTAGAAAAGTAATGCGTGCATCATAAATATTCGTTTCAAAATGACTACATTGGGGCGATTGTGGCAACTCTAAAGATTTCTTAGATATCTCAAAATTAATACCATCCTTAGACTTTGCAACATGAAATCGACTAATTCTGTCATGATATTCAACACGCAACAATAAAAGGTATAAATCTTCAAATTTAATAGCACCCGGATTAAACACAGAATTTGCTGAAATTGGCAAATCGTCTACTGTTATAATGGGATTCTCTGCATAACGTATTACAGGCTCTTCCACTAATTTTTCTTTTTTCATAATATTCCCTTATCATCTTTCTGTATTATCTTATAATTTAAAAATTGCTTAAAGCTTCTTTCCATCATAATTCTAACATTGACTGCAAGCCAAAAAAGTTTCAATCTTGTTAACTGTTATAATATTATCATTCTAATTAACATAAATCGTCGATGTAATGCTAAAATCATCCATTGATGTTTCCGGAAAATCACTAGACTGAATATATTGTTTCATTAGACTAATATCTTCCTTTACAATTTCCGCATTTACACCATGTCCAATCTGTTTTGAGATTTCTATCTGTTTGGATCTAGCATCTATTTCCTGACTCACACAATTTCTCAAATCATTTTTTTTTCCCTTATTGTAAAAATTAATAACAAGTAACATTCGAGCAACAGAACCTAGAAGACTTGTGTATAGTTTTAGTGACAAACTCTGTTTTGATATAAAAATGTAAGCTCTTTGATTACCTTCTTCTTGAATTTTATTACAAAGCAAATCATAGGCTTTAATAATTGTTGTAAATGTAAGTATATCCTCAAATTGACTTTTGGCAAATTCAATGAGCAATCCATCAGCAAGCCAACTCTTTGCAATTTCAACAAAAAGAGATGGAAGCCGATTATCTAGATTTATAAAATTAGGAATCAAAGGCTGATAGAAATGTCCCCTTGCACCAGTTCTACCAATTGCAGGATGAAAACGCTGAAACCAGGTAAAATAGGCCTGTTGATCAACAGCTTTTTCAACTAATTTCCAGAGTCTAATTATTTCTTTATTAAAAAAATGATCATGATTACTTATTTCTGTTATATCTAAAGCAGTTTTAAGCAGAATCTCTTCTTCATTTTTTTCTGGATCTTCTAAATAATATTTAATTGCTATATTGTTCACATGCCATTCCACGGGACCGTAGTTACCCCAAAAATCCATAAATCCAGAAAATCCAACATCTTCAACTTTTTTTAACATCTTAATAATTTTACCTGGCAAAGGAAAATTTATTACAGGATCGTAGACTTCAGACTGCGAGAATTCATGCAACACTATAGCCTCTCGATCAATAGCTTGAGCTGCTTTAAAATTATCCATTGCAATTTCACCAATTTGTGAAATATTCATCCATGGTTGTTCAAATACCATCCCTTTACATGGAGATCGTTTATCAATAATTTCCATTGGAGTTGACAAAAATGGCTGATTAATATAAGGAGGACGATTTTGATATATAATGTCATTGCCCGTCAATATTATCCCAAATTTCGACGAAAGATTTTCGATAAGCCAATGACGAGCATCTCCTGTTGAATGCCAAAGAATAACATATAACTTTATATTCGACCCAGTATCCTCGACAATCTTAGCGATATCGTTTAAATGTTCTACATAGATCTGCCACCTTGTATAAAAAAGTGAACACCTACTACATGTATCATCACACATATCAGGATTATGGTCACCTGGAAAAAAAGTTATAGCATCAATATCAGAGTAGTCAGAACAAAGCTGGTTAACAACATCATTATAATAGGATTTTACCTTTGGATTACTTAGGCATAGGGGTCGACTTCCACGCCAATTACAAGATTTAGGATCACGACTACCAAAAATATCAGGAGTTTTTTTAAGAAGCTGGTGCATCTCGTACTTTAAAGTCTTGTCAAGATACCTCGTACCCAAGGAATTACCTGTTCCCCAAGACATATCTGGACCAGGTATACCCCACCACATAAGCCAACATTTCAATTGTGCCTCAACAGTCTTTTTTATTCTTTGATGAATATTTTTTTTATGTACTGAGATAGTCTTAGGCATTAAGTCAGGTATTACATCTGACTTAATAAACATTTCAGGGGAAATAGAGTCCGGCCCCATGCCGCTTCCGCCATTTATGAAAACCGCATTATAGCCACTTGCTTTTATTTTTTCGAGTTCTTCAATGGTATATGGCGTTTGATCTCTATGACCCCACCTCTCTAAACTCGTTACTCTATATTTTAGAATACTATTCACTTTAAGCCTTATGATCTAATATTTTTAAACACATAAACCACTCGCATTACTTAATTGCAATATCAAGAAAAACTATTTTTGCGCGACCCCCTTCAATCATAGTAATTTCTATCTCATTAAAACCATCATTAAGCACATTTACTGGAACATCCCATGCTATATATTTAGATAAATTATTCTCTGGCTCTTTATATTTACTTTCATAATATTCAGAACGTTCAATTGTTTGCTTAAGCTCAATACTATTTAATTTGGCTTTCCAAAAACTTTCTTCAAGACTTTTTTCTGCTTGAATTCGCAATTTGCCTTTTTTACTCCACCCCTCAACCGGAGGAGCCATGTCTAAACTAAAAGTGATAACTTGATTTTTATCTATTAATTTGGGCAACGGCCAATCCCTTGTCTTGGGATCATTCCAACCCCCTGACAACACATAATGCTGTGGCTGTTGAGCCAACCATACAGGTTTACTAAGATTTGATAATACTTCAAAAGGAGGCTCATGAAATTCCCCTCTCTTACCTGTCCCATGTTCACGATAATAAACAAAATTAAAAAGACTAACCCCATCTATTCCACGAGAATATGCTAAATGTGCCGTAGTATAAAATTGAGTGGGCGTAGTGCGGCGATATGCAAAATTATCATAACCCGGCTCTTCTTCCAAACGACCAACCTGTGTAGTATTAGTCATTTCAACATAAACAGAAGCGTCAGGTAATTTCTTTCGAATTTGACGAATATCACCCTGTTGTTCAGTAAAAAAATGATATGAAAGATTAAACATATCAACGCCTGCCTCGTAAAATTTTTCTACATCTATACCAAGGGAATCATGCGTTTCCAAATATGCCGGGATTCTAACGCAAAGCCATCTACGTTTATTTGCAGACGAAGTATCATCCAATAACTTTCGAACGTCCTTAACAAACTGAATCATAACATTAATTCTTTGCTCACTGGTAGTTTTATCTTGTCGAAAAAAACCAAATACTCTCATAAAATCTAATTCAAAGCCATCAATATCGTAATTCTCAATAATTTCTCGAATAAGACTAAACCTGTAATTTCTAACTTCTTCAATCATCCAATCAAAACCTCTCTGGCTCCAATCACTAAAATCTGTCCCAAGTCGCCATTCAGGATGCTCTGTATGGAAAGGATGAGCACAAAGCCACAATGAATTGGGGAATTGACCTTTTGGCAAATCCATTAAGTCAATACAATGCTGATCATTTAATCGCATAGAAACGAATGGAGTTATACTATATTTCTTACAGCTATCTATTGAGAGTTGCACGATATCACCACCATTTGCCATATAGTTAGCAAAGCCATTATCCTCAGGCAAAAGCCCGAACCGCTCTTTGACGTATTGAATATGTCTTTCAATTGGGTACACATTACTCTTCCAAAAAGGCATCCATCCCAAACCTGGCTGCAACATATGTACATCAACATTACGATTGGCAATCTCACTAATTGAAGCATCAAGCATTTCTGTCCTGAAGTGCTCATTTTTTTTATGAAATGGACTAACACAAGTTTCAATGTTAGTCGTATCATTACTGTATATAGTCCTAAATGTTGCTTTGTTTCTTTCCATATATGCTTAAGCCTTTTTCTAATAAATTTCAATATAACACACAAATAAAACCACTATTTGTCAATTTTCCTTAAAATGATATCTAACACTTTCATCTGAGCTTCATCCTTACTTGACCAAGCAGAATCATCTATCCACCAGTACCATCGGTCTTGACGGATAAATGCAACTGGTTTATCTAAGCCAATGCCACCAACTTGAGCTAGAACTTCTACATTATTTAAAATATTTTCCTTATAAACACAACTCGCATTTTTACTCAAATTCAGAGGAATCGCTTCTGACACCTCATTACCGTTACTAAGCCAGCAAACTTTGCCACTAACCGTACTTTGTATTTTAATAGGCTCTTTATATATACCGGCTTTATTAAAAGTGTTTAAATTACATATAACAATCTCATTTTTCTTTCCCCAATTAACGATATTTGCTGGAATTACATATTTACGAAACTGAAGATGGCAATCACTTTTCTCGCTGCTGATTGTTTTCCCTATTAATTCGCCATTAAAAAATGTCCAATCCTCGTCATCTATGGCACCAATTACCAGTTCCAGCGAACCTTTCCATTCAATAGGTATTAACACTTCACGACGATACCAACCATCGCCTAACAAATATCTTTGTGAAGCTTCAATACCTTCTTCTCCCCACATACCTGGCACAGATACACGACTCCAATTCACAGAGTTCATATTAGCCAAAGGAGTTTTTGGTGCACTTTTATGCTTGCCTGCATAATAAAAATCCCATGACCCACGAAGATCCATATTTTGAACGGTAGCTAGTGAAAATTTATCTACAGAGCTTTCCTTTATGAATAGTTCACGTTTAACCATTTCAGCGGCTAACCCCTTATCTGGCTTACGTGCATAAGAGTCCATGTCAAGACGGCCAAAAAGTAACACCAAGCCTTTATAACTCTCGCTAAGCACTTCTAAAAGTTTAATATCCATATAACTACTTGTTGTAATAACAAGTTGATAGTTTTCCAATAACTCTGGATTTCGAGAAACGCGCATTCCTTCCAAAACACCTACCTGATATCCCCGCTCTTCCAGTATCTTTACTAAATCATCCGTTAATTCACCTGTAGTCGTAGCTAATCTGGTATTAGATACGAGTGCAATCTTGCCTTTGGTAGCTATATCCTCTGGCCAATACGTACGTATCCAATTGGATAATGTACAAAGATAAAGAACTTCTGGCTTCAAGTGTCCTTCATAATCAGCGAACAGTCTTCCACCATGGCCATAGTAAAAAAATGAAAACGGACTAAAGCCAAGTCCTAGTTTTACATGTTCCACTATATATTTTTCTCTGTTTTCATTCTGAAATTCAGAATCATAGCCAAGTAACGAAAGGCTACGAGCCTTCCTTGCCTGAATTCCTGCTATTCCATAATGAGTACCTGGAACAACCCCTTCACCTACATATGTTTGGATCGGACGATAGTCAATAGGAACCGGTCCGTAATCATGCCTATCTCCTGTAGTATATTGCATGATACCAACGGCATCCGGTATAGATTTGTGAAGAACCCTCATTATACTACCTGTCAGATTCTCTTGCATCCAACCAGCCCATCTCAAGTGATCCCACAATCTGGGATTGTACGCATATGCAGTATCCACATCTGGATCATTCTGAAATCCAAGAGGTCTTATACTATTGTTGTTCCAGTCTTCGTCGTCAGCCAATCCATATCTATCTGAATCCTTATATGCACTACCCCAAACTTCTGCTAAATTAGATCTTGTAACATAAGTTTCTTTCAACCACTTGTTCCAAAGTTCCATCAAATAAGGTCGGTCAAGAATTCCTTTTCTAGTCAAAGACAGTGATGGTTCATTAGTTGGAACTTCAAAAGCTAATATATTCGGAACATCAGCCATTTCCTCACCTACACGGCTAAACATTGAAATAACTGCCTCAGGCCAATGGTAAGCGTTCTGCTTAGAAGCATGAATATGAGATTTTTCATTTATCTCATAACCAGGTTTCCCTTTTACAAACCAGTCAGGAAATGGCCATTGTGGCATAAAGCAGACAGCTAGTCCATATCTCTCCGCCTCTTTAAAAACACTTTTTACCATTGCAACATATTCGGGGTCAAAGTCACCTTTTTTAGGCTCCAGTTTGTTCCAAGTAATATCTGCTCTAATGCCATTAAAGCCCAACCCAGCCAAATGTCTCATATCCCAATCCCCTAATCCCATAAACTTTCTAATTTCGTTAGGGTAAGAATATCTTAATCTCTGGAAGTATGGAGCAAATACTCTATATGGTCTGCCATCAGGCCTATGGTACTTTCCATCTTCTCCTACATACCACTTCCTAGCAGACAAGGGCAACTTATTCATCATATCATCCACAAAGATATCGACTTTATGTTGCAAATCTTCAATTTTTTGCGAAACAACAATCCCACTCTCCAACTCAAATATGAGTTCTTGTCTATTTTTTTCCAGTAATTCGCCTCTCTCGTCTGATCCATAATTTTTCTTAGCTAAACAAGACCAATGATCTATCTGTTGCCCCATAGCCGAAAGATGCACACCCTGCCATATAGACATTTCCATATTATCAACAGAAATTTCTCCAAATAATGATCCTAATTTTACGCCCAGAGAATCCAAAGCGGTAATCATTACCTGCTGCAATTTCAAATGCTGTTCAGCCTGTTGTTTTTCATATTTTTGTGCATCTTTCTTATTTGCAAAAATAAGGTCTACCTTTGTCACTTTAATGACTAAAGGCGATTCCTTTGCCACTAAACCATAGGCATTCAAACGTTCCAATTTTTTTTTATCTTCACCTGTTTCAGACCAAATTAACACCAAAGTTTGCTTACCCTCTTTAACATCCTTATCCTTTGCTGTCCCTATACATGACGCTGGCGACAGAAAACCCATAGTGGGGCCTACATTTTCGAAAACTTGAAAATCAAAAGATGTTTCTTTGGAAGACCAAAGATGAATTCTTACTCCCACAATAAGATTACACGGATCATCCGGAAGCATTGTCCTGAATACGGCATAATCGCCTGTATTTTTCGTATCTCGATTAATAGGGAGGACTTCCCACTCAATATGAGGATACGAATTATCATCAAGTCTATTTTTACATGTTGCTTTGAAATTCTTTGAGGTTTTATAAGAATCATTCAGAGAAATTATACGTTCCATCGGTCGATCTACTGGTGTTCTGTATTGAGAACAATCTGCCCATGGCAGATATTCATATTCATAGGCAAACAAACAATTGGAGAATAAAAACATAGTAATCAAAAAAAAGAAATAACGAGGCCTAATTATTGTATGTCGTCAGCAAGAATGGCACAAA
>MHXZ01000126.1 GCA_001825665.1 Planctomycetes bacterium GWF2_41_51
GTATTCGTTAGCGGCAACCAATGAAAAAATCTTATCGTTAACTGAAAAAGATGTCCCTGATATGACTCTTTTGATAATAGAAAGCTTTTTTGATTTTCATCAACAAAACCCGCAGTTTTGGCGCCTTTTAGCGTGGGAAAATCTCAATGGCGGCAAAAGTTTAAACACCGACGACTGGCAAAAAATACGTTCTTCGTACATCGCCCATATACAAAATTTGTATGAAATAGGACAACAAAAAAGATTTTTTAAAAAGAGCTTAGATTTTTCTACATATATCCTGACGATATTTTCTGTAACATATTTTTATTATTCAAATCAGTTAACTATTTCACATCTTTTGAATTTGGATTTAGAAACTAAATTGGTAAGACAAAAACTTTCAGAACAACTTACTGAAATTCTAACTTAGCAGTTTTGCAAATGTGATATATTTGCTGGAGTTGTATTCACCGAACTGGCGGTTCATTGCATGCCAATTATCACCATCTCTCCTCCGGACATCTCTCCTCTTTGCTATGTATTTTCGCCATAATATTGCATTTACATTTTACACAGTACCGCCGTGTCAAAGCTCTACGCGGCTTAATTGGTAAATCGCTTAACTTTTCTAAAGACTCCATATTTTTTAAAACCGAAAGTTTATTTTCAGCGAGCCATGCAGCAAACTCAGCATCTTTGAGCCAGGTAATGTTTTCACAATTTTCGCAAATCGATAATCTTTCTTTAGCATATTTAAAATCCATACCTGTTCTGCTTACCGCAAGTTTTGCAAAGCCTTCTGCGATATTTTTAAGCTTTCTGACTTTTGGAATTATGCCAAGCTCTTGTTTTATTTTTCCGTTGCAGCAACTCATATCATTAGTCCACACATTCTGCTAAAATCCAATAATCGTTCCAATTTGTTCCGCTTACAGGTTTATTCTCAAAAGACGAAGTGTGATCAATCTCGCACGCATAAACCTGATTATCATCGCCGACCACCATATCGCCAACCTTATATTCATAATCATTTTGCCAGGCCAGAAACTCCGGTATTTCCGCCGAAAATTCTACCTTGCCCCACCGGCCTGTAACAAATTCATCCATCTGTTCATTTACTAAAAACCTGCCTTCCTGAAAAAGTGTATCGCACTTTATTTTTGCCCAATACTCTTTCCAGTCAGGATCAATTTCAGGGGTGTTCTTTTTATATTCAAATTCCCAATAATCCTGCCAATTACTGCCTGTAATTGGTTTATTATCTGCATGCGGCTGATGAGCCTTTATACATTTATAACCTTTATTATCAGTACCCCTGACTCTGCTGTTACCGCCTCCACCAGAATAGAGCCTGCCGGATGACCATGTTGTAAAATTATGATCAAATATAACTTCCCACCAATAATCGTAAAGACAACTGTCATTATCTACATCAGGAGTATGCCCTTTATTATTAACATAGTTGTATCGTGATCTAACAACATTATCACCATACATCGCAACCTGGCCCGATGTGTAAGTTGTATTGCTACTCCATTCCGCAGGACAAGCACCCCAATATAAGCCCCAGCTTCCTCCGGTAACTGGTTTATTTGATGGGTCAGAAGTATGTATTCGCCTGCTATAATATTTTTTACCATCTGTTCCTGTAACAACATCAACACCATGCCTGTAACTGTATGTAGCCCACTGCCATTTACTTGTCCAGCTTTCACCTGTTATAGGCTTTGTTGCAAATGTCGATGTATGCTGCGTATTGCAGATAACTATATCGCCATTTGTTGCCCAAACGAGTTCTCCTACATTATATTGCTTATTGTCCTGCCAATTGGATGGGGTGTAACCGCTCCATACCTTATAATCTGACCAGGCCCTTCTGTGTTTGATACATAAATACTGCTCGCCTGTATTTAAACTTAGACCCGTATTGCCAACTATAGAAGAAGCACTATCAGTAATCGACTGAAACTCGTCACTGAATTCATCCTGCCAGATATGTTCCCATCCTGACATAAACAGCGGGCATATACAATTAGCTATAGCTGTTTTGCGATACAAATAAACCCAGATATATCTGCGAAAGCCGTTGCCATCATAAGTTATATATTGCATTATAAACCTGACCCTGAAAATTGTATCATTACATTCATAAGCAATAACACCACCTGCATCTGCAGTTTTATTTAAGATAAATCTTCTGTTAGGATTTACCCACGGCGGTGTATCACAATCATCTTCATATGTATATCCGCAACTAAAACCAGCCTCGTGTATTTCAGAAAATGTCAGCATTATTCGTTGTGGGAAACCGCAGGTTGCTATTACTTTTCTGGAGGATTCAAGGAACTTTACCTTACCTGATGCCTTATCAACATGTATGGATTTGCCAATTGACATCTTTTCACTAAATCTCCACCGAATCGCAGTCGCAGCTTACATAAGGAATAAATGTTGTCAGACACCGCCATTTGCCATCGATATTTGTGACGTATATTATATCACCTGTCTGAAGTTTCGGCATAGCCGAATCCAAACGCCATCCTCCCCCGAAGATACTGCAATACACCCTTATTGCAGATTCACTGCCTGATGTCTGCTCTACATCATTTTTGTAAAGATTTGCCGCAATAACAGAATAGTCCGGCGCATTTTCAATGCATCTTGCGCGCCTGACAGGATTTTCAGAGTAATTAAGCCTTACAATTGCCGAATAGTTATGACTTCCATCATGACCGCTGAAAAAATCAAGGAACATTACAGTAACAGGTCCCGGTGAAATAGAAGTTCTCAGTCTTGTTACATCATCAGGGTATATATCTGCAAAACCGTTGTATCTATCATCATAAGGATTGGGTAAATAGATTTTTACAGGTACTAAACCGGATATATATGCACGACCTATTTTATTATTACTTATAGGCTCAGCAGTGATAACGAATCTGCCTAAACTGTGATTAGGCCATAAAGGCTTTATACCAATAAGAATTATCTGGTTTAAAAAGTTTGGATTGCTTGCAGGAATTACACTACCTGATATCCCAATGATATTGAACCTGCCAACATCAATACCGCTTGTATTTTTGATATAAACCATATTTGCAGGAAGTGTATTGCCTGATTCTGTTGTTAGATTATTTTTTCGATTGATAAAATCGGCGGCAGCATCAACCATTGCATTGTATGTGCGTGCAGGTATTCGCAGTTTTTCACCGTCTCGGACTTTTTTAAAAGTATCAGCCATATTAATCGCCAAGTCCTAAAGCTGTAAAAGTACCGGATTCATAAACCTGATGAACGTAAACGGCCCGTGGAATCTGAATCAGGCAATTCTGGTCAGTACTTTTTTCATATCTGACCCAAAGATACTCCCAGCCTTTTTTCTCGATGCCGGATATACTGCCTATCGTGATATTTGATTTGTTCGGGCTTGCAGCGAATTTATAAGTTAATTCAACATCACCAGTTCTGCTATGCCTTGAGCCTGATGCACCCATAAATAAGACTTCTCCTGCCGCAAAGCCATGCCATACAGCATTATTAACTTTGCTGACAAGAGTAAATATTGCAGATTTAAAACCATCATTAATTAAATCCGAGCTTACCTGCCTTGTCTCGCTGAAATTATATACCGGAACGATAATATCTATGCCATTAACACTATTATCATCAACATTAATCGCACCTTTAAAATCGGGCGGCTGGGTTCCATATGCCCTTACTGTCAGAGGTGAGATAGTTTGAGTGATCTTTTGCGTTCCACCACCAGTATCAAAGTTGTACTCAATATCAGCTGTGTTTTTACTGCCATAGCCATAAGTAACCGTTCCAATCCATATTTTATCTGCTATTTGTTCGACGCTTCTGCCTGAACGTGGTACATCGTTCCATGTATCAGGACAAGCTGATAAAAGTGCATCCAGGGCGTCAACATCATCGTCAGTGCCCTGGATAATATATTCAACAGTTGAGCCTTTACTGCTTCCGACGGCAGTTTTTCTGGTGGACCATCTCTCAGCTACTGTAATTTCATCTGCCATTGTTAGTCCCCAAACTCTGCACCGCCGCCAGCTGTATTATCAGCTATATCTTCCGTAGCTTCTGCTGTTCGCAGGGTTGCAGCTGCAATCTTTTGCATTACACCGCCTGCTCCAAGCTGCGATAAGCCAAAAGCGCTGAATGTTCCTGTAGTCGAAGCCTTTGTAAGACCACTCTCACCCTGCCAATCTTTTTTATGCAACACGGGTGTTTTTGCTTTTGACTCAACCGGCTCTTTGGCTTTTGCAATCGCTGCATTAAATTCATCTTTTGTTTTTGCAAGCTCATCTGCAACAGCCTTTTTACTGGCATTATTAGAATCAATTACATCTTTCAATCCATCTTCAACATACTGCTTAGCCCCGGCCATACCGGAATCAAATTCAGTTTTTGATTGTTTGCGCCTGCCTGTTCTGCGTGCTTCAATCTCACTTAGAGATTCGTCCTTTTCTTTTTCAATTGCACTGCTCTTGGCGTCAGCTTCTTTATCAATCTCCAAACGTTTATTATCTGCATTACTCTGGCGGTCTTGTTTGTCCTGGGCAAAACTATCCTCCAATTGTTTTTCCGCGGCTGCTGCATCAAAACTTGAATCTGTAATTTTCTTCCACCAGATCCAAACCCGCATAAGTTTTTTTGCAACCCAATCGATTGTTTCTGCCCACCACTGCTTAAAACCAACCCATATGGTTTTAAAAAAAGCTACTGCATCGACCCAGGCGGTTTTTAAAATAGCCCCGGCCCTTATCCACACCTGGCCAATAAAGCTTACAGTTTCGGCCCAGGCTGTCCCAATTGCGTAAACGGCCCCGTACCAGGCAGAAGCAAGTGAATAAACAAGCGAATACCAAACTTCCATAATAGTAAGTTTTATGCTAAGCCAGTAGCCAAGCATCCATTCTTTAGCTCGCAACCATTCGGTTTTTACAAAAAGCCAACCTATACGCGCAGCAAGTCCCAAATCACCTTTGGCAAATGCAGAAACAATTCCACCTATCGCATTTGTCGCATCCTGTTTTAATGTATTAAAACAATTGCCAAGCCAATTAAGAAGCTCGCTGCCGTAACTGGTAAAATACAAAAATGCTCCCGTTAAAGAGATAACAGCAGCGGTAACTAAACCAATTGGTGACAGCAAAAAAGCTAAACCTGTTTTCAAGGCAGTAAAGCTGCCTCTTATAATGGCAAGTGCTTTGCCTGCAAAGATCATTGCATTCCCAAATACGACAAACGCACCGCCTGCTGCAATAAGACCTGCGCCGACAAAAAAGGCTGTTTGAAACAAACCTCTATTTTCCTTGATCCAGTTTGATATTTTGCCAACGATTACGGCAATTTTATTTGATAAATCCGTTATAATCGGAGCAACAGCAGCGCCGATATTTGCAAATGACATCTTTATAGTGCGCCACATACGATTTAGTGCATCATTAAGTTCCTCCGCTGATGCAGCATCTTCACTTGATAAAACAAGACCAAGCTTTTTAGCCTCATTCATCAATTCGTCAAGCCCGGCTGCACCTTTTTCGAGCATTGGCAAAAGTGCCGTGCCACTTTTTCCGAATATCTTCATCGCTATCGCAGCACGCTTGGATGGATCTTCTATCTGGCTGATCCTATCAGCCATAAGGCGAAATTGTTCTTCTGGCTTCAAACCGGAAAATGTGGCAGCACTAACACCGAGCATTGCAAATATATCTGTTGTTGTTTTTAAGCCCATATTCGCATCGAGGATACTCTGCTGCATTTTGCGAATTGCTTTTTCGACGGTTTCTAAATTGCTTCCTGATTGTTCTGCTGCAAATCCAAGGGCGCTTAATGATTCAACTCCGACACCTGTTCTTTTAGACATTTTTGCAATATTATCGCCATAAGCGGAAAAGTATTTCGCTGCACCAATTAGTGGTGTTAAAATTGCAGTACCCACGCCCATCATTTGCCTGCCCATTGCTGAAACAGATTGGCCCCATTTTTTTACGCTTATCTCAGCTGCTCGCAATCCGCGAATTAATGGACTTCTATCTGCAAATAGTTCGACATATGCAGCTCCTGCTTTAATTGAACCTGATTTACTCATTGTTAAACCTCACTTTAATAATTAAAATCCGAAGCACGAAACCCTAAATCCGAAACAAGTTCAAAATTCGAATTCTCAAAGGTTCAAAACTCAAAATTCGTGAGTTTGGAACATTTGAATTTTGGAAATTAGGATTTGTTTCGTATTTCGGTATTGGGATTTCGGATTTCATTTTTCATATTTTTCCTTCAAATGCTTCTTTAAATAATCTTCTGGATTCCTGGTCTTTGACTTCTATTACATTTGAACGCTTCTGCTTCTTTGTGAAATATGGATTAAAATCAGCCGGGCAGAATGTTTTCCCTTTTTTCGGGTCACTGTTTATATTACACAATAGTGCCATCAATGCCGAAACCCTATTCCACTCCATCCGATCACGAAACTCAATTGCCTGGCTCATCCACCACAATTCACGCAGTGTCAGTGGCGCGGGGTCAACGCCGACGTATCCTGCTATTGTATAGACCGTGCGCCAAATATTTCCGTCAGTTTCCCGCCCAGATCGATTTGAGTTAGATTCTGAGTTATCTTCTCTATCGCCAGATTTATCATCTTCTGCTGAGTTGCCGCAGCTTTGGCTCTGTCGGTTCGACCCCGTTTCTGGAAAAAATCAATGATTTCATCATAAAAAGCCGTTTGTGCAGCCAGTATCACATCACCGCCAATGCTCTGGCCAAACTGCTCACTTGTTATGTTTAGCGAATCCGCCTGCGGCTTGATAAGACAATAAAGTACATCGCACAATAAAAATTCATCTGTGCCAAGCCTTGTAATTAAGGGAGGATCGCCAGCCTCTGGCTCTAATAAATTAATATTTAGTAAATCACGAACACGCTTTGCACTGTCAATGGTCAAGCTAAGAGTCCATGTTCTGCCCGCATTATCTGTAAAAGTTTTCATTTAATACCTCACTTCCTAAAAAATTATGCTCCTGCTACGTCAACCCAGGCAATATACTTCGCGAGTTTTGCTGTAACATCAACTGTTATGGCGTCCTCTAAAGCTTCTTTTCTATCGAACTTTGTGATTGCAAAATTGCCGTGTGGGCCAGAGCTATATTCAGCATCTTTAGCACCTGTCAATGCAGCAAGACACAGCGTAGTACTATTTAGCATCGCAGTTTTTACCGCTGTAAAGAACGCATCGCCCGGCTTCCAATTCATTGTGAATGAAAGTTCACATTCCCGCAGTGTTGCCGCTGTTGCTCGCCAACCGCTATTTGCCCGTGTGCTGATATCGCATTCACCGGCTGAAACTGAAACAGTCAAGTCTTTTACATTTGACGCTTCCGTCATTGCTGTTAGTTCTGCATCATTTGTGCCGTAATATAATTTGGCGTTTATGCCTAATATGAAATCTGCTGCTGCCATTGTAAAAACTCCTTATAATTTATTATTTTCTTACACTATTTTTCCATAAAGCTGCCATCTTCGGCTGATTCACTCTTAATGCCGATGCCATAAATGGCCGTGCAGCGATATGAACATTCTTACCTTTTATTTTTGCACTGCCGCTGTATTCGAGAATACGCGGAACATTTTTACCTTTTGCATTTAAAGCAACCGGGCCAACAAGAACCGACCTGCTGAGAGGATCGAATGAATAATAAATATAGTTTCGCAATAGGCCTGTATGACTCAGCGGCGGTTTGCCGGGTTTACTAACTGCGGTATGGGAAGGTGCTTTCTTAATAGACCTGCGAGCGGTAAGTCTTATCATACCGCCAATTCGGTTTAAGACTTTTCGCGTAGCAGAATCGACTGAAGCTAAAACAGCCGGACTATCGAAGAACAAAGTTTTTACTTTGTAAAGTGACTGTCCAAAGTTTGAGACTTTTGCTGCCATTAGCCAAAATACCCGAAATAAATATTCGCCTTCATTACATTGGTAAGCGAAATTACCTCCACAGCAATCCAGGCGATATCGAGTCCATCAAAACTGACTGTAGTCATTAAATTATTGCCGCTATTTACTGCTTTAATATCCGTCGGCCAGTAAGAAGTAACAACTGCTGAATCAGCATATCTTGTCAGGTCAGTTGTTTTTTGTGTTTGCGGGTCTTTATTGCAAACCATTGTTCCCAAGGTAAATGTAATATCCGCTATAAGCTGTGCCGGGCCGCTATTGACATTGCGTCCACCCCAGATACGAACACCGCTGGTGCCGTTTTCACTGCCAATTGCTGCAAGGATAAGTTCCAAACCTCGGATAACGGCAGCATTGATATTTTTCGCAAATGAAGGCTTGGAATCAAATGTGTTTGCAGCCAGTTGCGGATCAACGGCTTCAACCGAACGTAAAACTTGCCAACCTGAATTATTTCTGAAACTATTCATATTATACAAACCTGTTTAACCTTCTAAATGGACTTGCGCCGCCCGCAAGCGTGCCTACAACCGTTCCATGCTTAATTCCGCGTTTCACCAAATCAGGTGAAAGCGCCAGTGGATAATATCTTGGCTGATTGCCAGTTCCATTATCACTGCTGTGATACATCAAATGATAATTTTCTGTATTGTGCTCTACTCTGACAGGCCCGCAGTATGCACTGCAAAAAGGTGAATCTATGATATTACCCTTAATTATGCAGCCTACACTACCTTTTACCCAAATGCCAAAACCGCTGGCATTGATGCCTCCTATAACAGAGCCTGTTACTATTATGCCGGGAGGTAATGATGGATTTTGGGTTATATCGATTCCAACAGAAGAATCGCCGCCAATAGCATCTCTGACAATTAAACTACTGCCACCCTCCATATTTGCGCCATTCCAGAATATGCCCCCGCCGCTGTAGCTTCCGCCAATTGCTGTATCTATATTTGCAATGATATTATCGCCATGTATTTCAACGCCATAAACCGCACCTTGCCCTTTGCAGGTACCTGTAATTATAAGACGTGCATAATTAGAAAGAATAACAATACTCGACAGACCCAAAAAACCAGCTTCCGCGTTCCCCTCGATATACAACGTTGAGAAAGAACCTAAAATTGAAACAGCAGGACCGTTTTCTGAAAAACAGTTTCCTTCAATTGTAATAGTACAGTACATCGCATTAGTAGTTGTCTGTACCGCGCTGCCCATAAATGAACCATTTCCGGTTACATCTCCTATAATTAAAATATGCGCATTTGCAGCATTTATATACAGAACATTGCCGCCGAAATTTTCAATATTACCATTTATCGTTAAATATGCATTTTCCCCGACAATAGAAATCCCAATTCCTTCTGCCGTATCAAGTGAACTAATAGAACCATTTATAGTAAGCCTCTTATATTCCCCCAAGGACGAGCCGCTGATTCTGATACATTCCTCATATTCACCTAAAATACCGCCATTAATTACAATACTGCCAATATTAGTGCCAACTGTATCAGTACCTGTATATTCAAAATATCCAATCAACGAACCGCTGCCATCGCTGTTTTCAAGCCTGTTACATGTAAAACTTCTGTTTAATCTTATGCCTCTGAAGCCATTTGAATTTAGAATTATATCACTATTGCAGCTTGCAAAATCGCAAAGACTACCGCCTATGCGCTGCGTGTACCAGATGGGACTATCAATATCGATATTACCAGAATGTGCATACCATGTAATTGGCATCAGACAACCTTCCTGACAGAATTGATATTCCCGATAAGCTGGACGATAAGATTAAATAGCTCTATTACATCCTGTGAATACGACGAAATATCAGATTCAAGCGAAAATATATTTGGGAGATATACCGTCTTTGCCTGGGAATCAGCGGGCGACCATTTGCCGTTTTCATCAACAGAGCCTCCTTTTAAGGTAATTTGAGCCGATGTTAAAATTTGCCCGGTTGCAATACTTGTTTGCAGAATAATAGTCGGTGCATAAAGGGCATTGGGAACGATCGGTTGTTTTTCTAATGGCAGAGGCATAATGAAAATTCCTTACTGGATTACTTTGAAATTTAATGTGACAACGCTTGTAAAAACAGAAGGCGGCTGGATATGCTCAACAAAATACAATGGATCGATTGATTGCTTAAAGCATACAGCGCCAATATCCTGATAAACTTTATTGCGGAAACTCTTGGCAATGGCTAAGGCAAGCTCAGTTAACACGGTAATTTCGGTATCATCCGGCCGTTTAACAGCTTTCTGGATTGCGATATCTACCTGATAATCAAATTCACTGCTATTTCTGCTTGCAGTTGTGATATTTACGCTTTTAGGAACAACAGTAACTTTTAAATTTGCTAAGTCCTTGAGTTCATAAAATGGAAATAGTGTCTTAACAGCAGTAAAAGCCAAAGCGAATTCACTGTCGTTTAGAGTGTTTACGATTTTTTCAGCTAATTGCAAAACCATATTACTCTTCATCCTTTTTTATAGCCGCCAAGCTGTCTGGATTATCCATCTTAAACGCGTTTGCATCCAATAAACATGGCCGCTCCCGGCATACTGCACAGAAAGTTTGAATCGCATTTATCAATCGCTCCTCCTGCGAGCTTTTTTCCTTGATAAGTTTTTGAAGTGAGGCAACCAGGCAGTAATTGCTGTACATAAGATATGCAACCAATGCAAAACACAGTCCCAGCTCACCATATTTCATGAACTGATCAGCAATTGTTACAACTTCATTTGCCTGATTCGCTCCGGATGCAAGCATATAAAACGGAATAGCCGACATAAATATCTTAGTTGTCAGTGACATAAATTAAATTTCCTTTGTGTGAAAGCGAATAATTTTTCCAAATGGGCCGCTATATCGCCAGCAGCCATCGTTAATAAATAATGCTTCATATACTTTGCCATCAACTTCGATTCGGTCACCAGCTTTAGGAACCGTTACTAATCCATCAATAATTAAATCTGCTGCACTAAATAAAAAGTCTGTAATCTCACCGCCAATTTGAAAGCCAGACTCGTTTTCTATCTGGTAATTTGTCTTGCCAAAACTGGCGCAGATATTTATCGTATCTGCGCCGCGTTTATAAATTACCGTCTCGGAAGCATGTGATTTCAACTTATCCGCCAGAAACTGGATACCATTTTTAAGAATATTTGACATAACAACTCACAAATCCGAAGCACGAAATCCTAAATCAGAAACAAATTCAAAATTCGAATTCTCAAATACTCAAAACGCCCAATTTGTGAGTTTGGAACATTTGAATTTTGGTAATTGGGATTTGTTTAGGATTTCGATATTAGGATTTCGGATTTTTAGTTCTCCTGTGCCCATATACCGCGGATTGCCTTAATGCGATAACCATCAGTACCGTCAGCAGCAAATGTTATAAAATCGCCCTTCTTTGCTGTTGCCTTTGTATTTGACAATTTCTTACCGTCGCCGCCTGCTGCAATACCCAAGCCGCCGAGGTTTTTATCCGCCGCCTGGAAATCTACTTCGACAAGTGCTGCGCCATCGGCAGCTGCATTCATAACAGTGAACTCAAGGCCGACAGCTGTTGCCGGAAGAGTGATAACCGTATTGTCCGCCGTGCAATCGTAACAAACTCCGGATTCTGTCGCGGCGGCGTTTGCACTTGCAGCCTTTGTAATTCGAGCAGATGTTGCAAATGTTGGAATTCGAGCATCGAATTTGTTTAATGCAATATAAACAAACTCATCTGCCGCCGCAGCCGCGATTATAGCACCGCCAAGAAGAATATCACCAGCCGCTTGTGCATCGCCGCCAATTTGGGTGGCCGACCCACTACCTGCAACACCGCCTTGCGGATTGCCATTAGCATCGAACCAGACAGGGAGTCCCGCTGCAAACGCTTCGTTCTTTTTGGGTACTGCAAAGACACCTTCAACTGCCAGTGCGCCTTTGGTATTTGCAGCAATATCCAGCTTGGTAATACCGACAAGACCTTTTTGTACAACGATTGTACCGGCTGCTACATCAAAAGCCGGTGTATAATCAATTGATTTTCCATTTTGATAAAAACTAATATTCATTTTAGTATACTCCTATTAAAAAATATCTGAAAACTGATAACTGAAAGCTGACAGCTAATATTACGCTTCACCTTTGAACTTTACAGCGCCGCGATAATCCTGCTCTCTGACACCGAAATCGATAAAGCCTCTGAACTGAATACCGAGTGTGTTAAAATCAGCATCGGTTTTTTCAACTGTGGGTTGGTCTATTCCGTTTAGGAACGCAACTTCCAAGGCAGGAAGTCTGTTTGGATCAGCAAACAAATACCATGCCTTTGAACTATACCCGCTGAAAGATGAGTTCGAGAGATAACTGCTTGAAACAACTTCATATTTACCAATATGTGGATTAGATGCTGGTTTGCCTTTGTTGGCAGTTGTAGTTTCATTGAGGGTTGGCGACTTCATCAGCAAATCAGCCGGAACTCGCAATGCCGTCGGCACTAATATTAAAGAAGGTTGAACACCAAGCGGTTTTCCGTTTGGTTTAGTTTGTTCACCAAATACAACCTCGGCATCTGTCAAGGAATCAACAGCCAGTGCGGTATCAGCGCCATCTTTATAATTTTTATGCGCTGCTGAGAAAAAGCTTGATGGATTGGAGAGCAATAATCCCCATACAGCATCAGCTATTGCCTCAGCTGCTCCCATACCAATTTGTCTCGGTACATCTGTAAATGCAGCAAGGTCATCATTGATAATCATCTGGCGAGTCAGTGCAAACATAATACCATGGGTATCTGCCTTTTGGCCGTATTTCTGCTCATCGATTTTACCGTGTTTCAATTCGCCATCAGCGCCAACCTGCTCGAATTTAAAACTTCCGGTCATGCGGTATCTGCTGTGTTCTTTGAAGTCATTAACACTTGCAATCTTGCATATCTTTCGCCAGGCATCTTCAATATAGTTATAACCTTCCAAAAGCATTTTATTTGCTACATTGGAAAGTATTCCAGGAAGTGAAGCTGTGCTGAATGCTGCTGCAAGCCATGCCGATGCATCCCTGCGAAATCTTGGCAGCTGCATAGCACAAATCTGCTCGCAATATTCCTGGATACCAATACCGCGAAGTTTTTCAGCGGCGTCAAGTGTCTGGTCATCATAATATTTTTCGAGCCTTGAACCTGCAATACCTGAAGCCAACAATGCAACTGCTTCATAAACTTTTGGAGTTGCAGTGATTTTCTGCGAAGTGATAATATTTACGTTGGGTCTGGATGCTCTCAGTACCTCAAGTTCACATTTAGGCTGATCCCAACCTTCGGCAATTGCCTTTGCCTCGATATCATCGTACTTACCAGAGCAGATTTTTTTAATGGCGGTAATGCGGGTTGTTTCCGCTGCTGCGGCTGCCCTGATATCTGCAATTGTAGTTTCCGCTGTGATGGTTGTTTCCTGAGTTTCTTTGTTTTCGATATTTTCCATAGTTTGCTCCTGATGAGTTGCGGCTATTGTTGCCGAAGTATTATTATCTGCCCCGAGGGTTACAAAACTTATTTCACCCAGGGTCGATTTACGTGCGATATTCATTGGGCCGGTAAATTCTTTACCATTTACGTTTACAATTTGACCTGCTTTTATATATTCAACCTGCTCGGCGCGAGCGCCAATAGATGCCTGCCAGTTAAAACCTTTATCTGCCAAAGCAATTACGCGTTGAACCCTGGGTGAATCGCCAAGGACCACACCTGCGGCTACGAGATTGTTTTCAACAATATTCACATGGTCAGTTTGGCCAAGCAAATCATCGATATCCTGGTTATGGCTGATAAAAATGGGTCGCGATGAACTTCCTTTATTTAAACCTTGCAAATCAATGACCACAGGATACTTCCATCCCTCGAGCATCATTGGACCACCAGTATATGCAGTCATCGAGAAACGTCTGTTCTTGGGTTGTTCGTTTTCGGCTAGTACCGCTGCTGCCTCGATACTGAAATTTGCTGTGATGTTTAGTTTATTCTTCATCTTCGTTTGTCTCCGTAATAGAAGTTGTTATTTTTTCTGGTGATATGCCCAGTTTGTCCATAAGCTTTTTTTCCCTTGCCCTCTGGTAGAGTTCAACTTCCCAGTCTTTGCCCTGTTTGGCATATTCATCTGCCAATGTGGTTGTGTGATTGGAAAGCCTGATTTCCTGCGCTTTTGCCTCCTTGGCTGGATCGACATGCTCAGTTCCATCCCAAAACCACTGGTGAGGGAAACGGCGGATGGTTCTCCAATTAAGCGGCAGATAGTCAGAGATTAGGATTGCTTCATCGAGCCATGCCTGCAGAATTCGGTCTAAAATTACCAATGCCATGTCCGCTTGATCCACCCGGATACTTTTGTAATATGTTTGATGATCGAGCCGGCCTGAGGCATAGTTGTAGCCCGATGAATTACACGCCGCAATATTAAATGGCATATTCAAACATCGTGCGATCTCGTTTAGAATCTGGTCTTTAAATTCGCCATATGTCGTTGTTGGCTGATGTGCTTCTATTTGGCCCAGTTTCCAGCCATCAGGAAGTGTTGTAGCCATTCTCTTTTCAAGCTGAACTACATCCATCGGTTCTAAATTTGCAGCCTCACCATTTGCAGGTGAATCGGTATATAAAACCGCCGCAAAATCAGCGGCAGTTTCAGCGGCTGCAATCACAGCAAGTGTATATCTTCGAAGCTGTGCAAATAAAGGAAGCGCCGGTGTGATTTCCGGAACCCCCCTGCTTTGACCGGGTCTATCAGCCCTGAACCAATGAATCATTGAACCGGCATCAACACTGTTATAGTCTTGCTCAAAAACAACAGACACAGAGCCGGGATGATTTTTTAAAACAAAATACTTGTCAGGATTACCAAAAGAATCAAATTCGATACCATCAACCAATGATTGCGAGTTTAGGAATTTAGACCAAGGGGTTGTAACCTGGTCTGCTTCAATAAGCCTTAAATCAAGTTTTACAGGTGAATTTACATTCCTGTTTATTGAAAGTATCCCAAAAGTTTCACCATCGGATGCTCTCGCCATTCGCATAGTACGAAGTTTTTGGGCAAGGCGTATTTGGGATGCCCAGTTCATAAACTCTGTTTCGATGATCCTGTTGCCAAAATCGTCATCAGTAAGCATCTGAAGTCGCGGCCCAGTGCCAACCACATCATTAGCAAGAGTGGTAACAATCCCGCGTGCGTAACTGTTATTGGCAACCTCATATCGGGAGCGGTTACGGAGGGTTTTGCGAACATCGGCGTTTGCAGCACCATCAGCAGAAAGGCCATCGGCGTTTGACCAGTGCCGCTGGTTATCAGCTGTGGTTTGGGCAGCGTCGAATCTTGCCCGCAGGATTCGTCCTGCAGGGCGGATTACTTTACGCTCTTTGTTTTTGCCGAAAAACCACATAATTTAGTCCTCAGCTATCAGTCCGCAGTCATCAGCAAAAGACAGCGTTTTTCTAGCTGAATGCTGAGGTCTGAAGACTGACAGCTCGTTTTATTCTGCTCCCGATGGAGATAATTTTGAGAATTTAATTCCCAGACCTTTACGCCGCGTCGCAGTTTTACTTGCCAGATATTTATCTGCGGCAATCTGGTCAGCCAATGGATGCTGCTCAACGGAGACGCCGTCGCTGGAAACTTTTGCAGGTTGCTGGGAGTTTTCTAAAATTTTAATATTTTCTGTCATAATTGCGGGAGAAGGATTCGAACCTTCATCTTCCAGGGCATGAGCCTGGCGATCTACCATTGCTCTATCCCGCCAAAAGCAACCAAATAAACGAGTATAAAAAAATAAGCCGCACCGGGTGTTCGGCCCCGAACGGCTTTTATATTTTTTCTGAGTTACATGCGAGGATCAGTCGCAAGCTACCCGCGTTATTTAGTTGTCAATCCCAATTTACACTTTCATTTTTATAAGTCAATGTGTCAAAGAGGATTTCCTCAATTTATAAAGAAAGTTGCTATTAGTAGGACTTTTCTATTTTATAACAGGTCTTTCAATGGTAGTAAGTCTCTTTCCACAATTGCGGCAGAGTCGATACCTGATAATCTGCTTGTTTGCAATGCGGGTGCTTTCAACGCGAAAATGCCGACAACCGCAACTGCGGCATTCCAAGCCACCTGTTTTTTCAGATTGTTTTTCCTGATTTAAATTATTCATAGTTGTCTCTTTGTCTGAATATCTGATAATTTTATTCTTTCTCTTTTCGCAATACTTTTTACGCTGTGGCCACTAAGTGTGCATCCACACATTGATGCCGCTACCGAGCAGCCGACCATACAATCAAGCCAGTGATTATCAATGCCCCCAACTTTTGGTGACCATTGATAAACAACGCGGCCGTGACCTTCGGTACGAACCCAAATTTCAGAACCCGCTACATGCTCGGCAAATAAAGAATGCTGATGAGCGCCTTTGCCAAATAAAGTCATACTGCCATGGTCCCCTGCTGCTACAAAGAAACGTTCATGCACAAAAGTTTTCCAATAGTTTGTATCGATTGCCACATGGGTAAACTCCCCGGTTTTATTTATGTTGGGTATATACCAATGATGACCATGCCTCTCGCCGGGCTTTCTTTTATAACTGGACATTGGTTTATTTGCTGCCCTTATACCAACACCTTTTGAAGCAATAATATTACTGCCGAGTTTATGACGGATATTTTCAACAATGCCGGGCAAATAACCGCTATCAATTAAACAGCGATCGATTTTCACGACACCTGTGCCGCGATTCCAATCTCTGTTTAGATAATCGCTGCATAGTTTTTCTAAACCTGCCTGTATCGCTCCTTCTTTTTCCATGCCGCGGTAAATATCTTGCAGGCTTATCTGTGCTTTTCGGAGCGTAAATGAGAGACGCTTTTGATCAGGATAAGTTCCATAATCAACAACGAAACCAGTAAAATCATCTGACCAAGCGCAAACCGTATAGAAAAGTAGTTTATCATGTACATCGATAAACATAGTTAAATGCTGACATGAAAGCGGAACCTCTCCCCTTTTGCGACCGTTGGTTTTATCCATAACCTGCTCAACCGTAAGGACCTGCTCATCAGATTGTTCGGCGATCGGGTCGTTTTGGTATTCTGCAAAGAACGCCACTTCATTACGAAGCATTAAATTCATGGCATGCTGAATCGCGGAAACTTCATCTTCGTTATGACGCTGGGGCCATGCTACATTACTGCCGCTGTCCATCGCAATACGGTTTTTGATATAAAACTCTGTCGCTTCCCTGCCGCCATTACCTGCTCGAAGACTATCGGCGCGAATCTGCTCATACTCGTCCCAGAGTTTTGTATCTGTTGGGAATGTATAAACCATTTTTGTACACTGTCCCTGCCATTCAGGATTTTTTTGAGAATCAAGTATCTGATCAGCCAAATCATTGCAGTAAATTTTGGTACAGGTAAGAAGCCCTGATATTTTCTTGCCAGGTCCTGCCATACCGAGTACATCACCATTCAATGTACTTAGCCGCTGATTAGTCTGATTAAGCGATTTAGCCGACTCTCTGGTTTGCGGATCATCTATTAAAACAAGATCAGGCCGAATAATTTTGCCATTCATCGTAGTATGAATCTGGCCTCTGATATTTGAATCCAGACTATCGACCGTAACCACTGAACCAGATGCTTTGCTGCCGGGAATCGTAGGAATAACTATCTTGTGTGTTCCCCAGACCGGATATGTAAGCTGGCCATTACATCTTTGGCCTCGCTGCTTATGCGCAGAGTTTTCAAGGCACTGTATTGGATAAATAATTTCAGGGAAATCTGCCAAGAGTAAATCATTACCCAGCATGGCAGCCTGGACGCTTTGAAAAAGATTAAGCGATTGCCGGGTTGCGGAGCCGATCAGGCAAACATATTTCCTTGCTCCTATAAGTATAGCCCATATCGCAGCAGAGCAAGTCAGCGCAGATTTACCACTTCCTCGCGGCATTGCAAATGCGAACAATCCTCCCTGAAGAACCGATTGCTCTATCTTTGAAATAACCGTCAAGTGATCAGCTGACCATGGCAGGTAAAATACATCGTGGAAATATGTCTCGCAGAAAAATCTGAAATCTTTGCACGCTCGCTCCCTTCTCTCGGGGTTTTCAATCGCTGGTATTTCGCCGATATCCTGAGCAGCTTTTCGAGCTGCATTTTTAGAAATTAGATCTTTAAGCCGCGATTCCTCGATAGATTGCTTTTGCTGCTTAGGTTTTTCATATTCTTTTGCCAGCCATGAGATATACCGAACCAGATTAATATGTTTACCATCACCAATTCGATATCCAGCAATATCCATCTGCCTGCGTAAACGCGGCCGATCTATAACAACACCAAGCGGGGTGGAATTTATCAGCTGCAAAAGTTCAGATTGCGAGAGATTATTTACGTCAATAGCCATGAGTCATCCTGCTATTTAGCCACGCTGAATAATGAATTAAATTGATTGTCCCATCCGTCCCTACTGGTGCTCCTTGCGAGATATGTTTCTGGACAATCCCAACTTGCAATCCAAGCATTTTAGCTGCTGTTTCGGGCGACAATGCGGCCGGATTTATCGAAGTTTTAGCTAGTTTTGTGTCATTTAGTATTGTCATAGCAAATTAATGTAACTCCTTTAAAATAATGTACTTAATTACTTGCTATTACATGTTTATTTAGATAACACATGCATGTTCTTAAACATAAGATTTTTGAAAGGAAAGATATGGAAAACACAGAGTACAAAGCAGCGAAACCCGATATCGCAAACATAATCGCATGGTTTGAATGCGAGTTGCAAAAAGAATCAAATACCGGCTCGCCGGTTGATGCCCGCAGAGAATTGATCCGGGCATTGGCGATATTCAGCGGCATATCAGAAAAACAAATCCAGGAATCACTGGAAGATTTAACCCGCGCGCAAAACGACCCACACATAAACGAAACCGAAAACGAAAGGACAAGCAAATGAAGATCGAAATCACAAAAGGCAAATACAAAGGAATCCGCGGCAGAGTTGTTGGAGTTTACACAGACGGCCGTTATGACATAAACGTCATCAAACCCAAACCCACACAACCCACACAAATGGTCATCAAAATAAATAATTGTAGGGAGATATGAAGAATGAAAGTTAAAACAATCACACTCGAAGGCGATACAGGATACATAGCGACGATCAGCAGAGAAGATAAAAGTATCGTGTGTCATATCGCAGATAAAAACGGAACTTCCGTCAACATCCATCTTGTATCCCCCGATGATCGGGACGATCAATATAGCATGAGCCAGTGCATCCAATATCAACTCGATGGGTGCCGGGGAACCAACTCGATGATACATAGTTATTTCAGATTCATAGAACTTTTTGCAGATTAAGGAGATTTGACAATGGTCAAAATCACAGAAGAAATAATGGAAAAATTTATTGCTATCGGATTGGCTGATGAAGATGAGGTCGCGATGGTAGTAAACTTCCAGGAAGCTGGAATGCTCACACGCAACAGCGGACTTGTAGTCCGAACAATTGATGGCAGTGAATTTCAAATAACAATAGTTCAAAGTAGATAAATAAAACTTATCTTTGAAAGGGAAATCACAATGAATAAAGAAGAAATTAAAATCAGCAAAGTCTACACAATGAAAGTCGGCAAGAATACCGCAGGTGTGCGTATTATGAGTGAACATGAAGATGGCGGCTGGGTTGGTGTTAACATCAATACCAACAAAGAGCTTATCATCAGATCTGCCGACAGACTCCTGGGGCTCTATCAAGTCAAAAAAGAAAATACTAAGCCTGCCCAAATCGAACCGACCAAAGATCCAAATCCGACAAAGGTCAAAAAACTTGGCGGACTTCTCGCAGCCTTTATGGTCCTCGCTGACGCCGGCCAGCCGCTTGATTGCCAGGAGATTGTTAAACGAATGATCGATCAGGGCATGTGGAAAACCGGTGGAAAAACTCCTGCCGCTACGATCTATTCTGCGATTATCCGCGAGATCAAAGAAAAAGCAGCTGAATCCCGCTTTGTCAAAACAGAGAGAGGCAAATTCACTGTCGCCAAATAACAAGCTCATTACTTCATCTCCTCAACCCTGGCCTCTGCCGGGGTTTTCTCATTAGCCAGAACAGCTTTCTTACCTGTAAACTGCTCCCATCTGTTTTTTATCACATCACAATATGCCGGATCAATTTCCAAACCATAGCATTTGCGTCCCGTCTGCTCGCATGCGATCAGCGTACTTCCGCTACCTAGGAAGCCATCAAAAACAATTGTCCCCGGTACTGAACTGTTGGTTATACCTTTTACGCATAACTCCACTGGTTTCATTGTCGGATGAAGTTTAGAATTGAGCGGACGATTTATTTCCCAAACTTCTGTTTGTGTTCTGTCATCACCAAAGCTGCTTTTTCCGAACCAGCCGAAAAAACATGGCTCATACATCCGCTGATACTTTGCCGGACTTAAAACAAGCTGCTGCTTTTTCCATATAATTGTTGCTGACCAGTGGCAGCCCATCTCTGTAAGCCACAGTCTCATTCTCATTCCTTCCGGGCCGGACGCTCCCCACATGTAAATATCGCCAGTGTTGAATTCCTGAAATATCTCATACATCTTATGACAGAATATGCTCCATTCATCGGTGGACATGGAATCATTTTCGATGGAGCGTATTTTATGGCGCGGGTTTTTTGATATTCCATAATTGACGTTGTAAGGTGGATCTGTGAAAATCAGACCCGCCTTATCGCCTTTCATTAAATAGACAACATCGTCGCGATTGGTACTGTCACCACACAAAAGTCGATGCTCACCTAAAAGCCAAAGATCACCCGGTTTGGATATAGGTTCCGCCGGGGGCTCGGGTACATCATCAGGATCGGTGAGCCCCTCCTGTATGCCGGGATCAAGTATCTTGGCAAGCTGGTCGCTGTCAAAACCCAGCAACTCGAGATTGAAGTCCATTGTCTGCAAATCTTTTAATTCGATAGGCAGCAGTTCATAGTTCCATTCCGCGATGGTGGCAGTTTGATTGTCGGCGATTCGATATGCTTTTATCTGTGCCTCGGTTAAATCCGTAGCCACATGGACAGGAATCTTTTCTAACCCAAGTTTCTGGGCCGCCTTGTAGCGGGTATGGCCGACGATAATAACGCCATCTTTATCAACCACAATCGGCTGGCGAAAACCGAACTCTTTTAAACTGGCCGCCACAGCATCGACTGCCCCGCTGTTATCACGCGGATTATTCTCATATGGGCGAATATCACTGATGTTTTTTAATTCAATTTTCATAGCTAAAACTTCCTTTAAAAAATATGTTCAACTCCGACCGAATGTCTTTTATAGCGCGACTGTTCCCCTGGGCCATACGAACATTTTCGCACAGGGAGGACCCAAATCTTCTCCACGTCGCCACAGGTTGCATCGTTTTTATTTTCAAGTACACCCCCACTTATTTTTAAACAACGCAACCCGTGCGATCGTGGATCAAACATTGCCAACTTACGATGACGATCCAACTGTCTTTCTTGCTTCGCCAATATTTTCATACAACTGTGTTTCAATTGCTTTAACTTCAGGAACTGCTGATTGCGATACCTGCTTCATTGTCAACTCAACACCCTGCTTATGTGCATCGTACTTGGCCTGTGCCTCTGTTGCCTTCTGTGCGTTTCTTTTTGCTAGTGCTGCGGCTGTTGCTGCTGCAAGGCCAAGGCCAATTTCAATTAGCGGTGCATAAGGATTAAATGGAGCACTTGCTGCATTCGCTGCTCTCGCACCTTCCAGCACTGTGGTCAAACCATCTTGCGGATTTGTGTACTGTGCGTTTTTAACAGCACTAGCAATTGCCGCTGTTTTGTTTTGCACTGAGTCGATACTGCGTTGAAGTTTTTCAACAGTGGCAATAGCATTTGAATCAAGCGTGCCATTTTGCTTCAACGACTCAAGCGTCGCTTTTGTCTGCTCCTGGAACAGATCGATCTTTCCGCTTAACTCTTCTGTCTGGACAGCTAAACTCTGAAGCTGATCGGGCTGGATGTTCGGCATTTGACATCCGCCAAGTGCAAGTGCCAGACCAGTGACGATAATAATTACTGCAATCGCCACATCCCATTTACTAAATTGTTTTAAAGATTTCATTTTCCATACTCCTTAAAAAAAGTTTTATTTAATTTCGGCAACGTTTGCCGATTTTTCTTTTGAATTCATCAAGGGACCATTGATAACATTTGTGCTGCCACACCGGATACAAGGTTTGATTTCATTAAGATGCTTTCCGAAATACATCATCTGGCAATCGAGGCAATAATGTGCGTAGAATGTCAGGAAATATTTTTCACCAGATTGCTTTTGTAACGATGGGGACAGTTTAATTTTAAAACTCATTGCCTCGCACACGCGTACACACACACGCAAAAAGGCTAAAAAATGCTTTATAAGAGAGGGATATATATAGTATATACAATAAGTAGTAGTATTATATATAAGTATATATATATTAAAGATTTGTATTTTCAACTCATTGCGCAAAACATAGCGCAATGAGTTGTCAATGAGTTGCAATAGGTTTGAAATTTCCAAACTTATTGACACAATGAGTTTTTTATAAAAATCAATAAGCTTCATCTTCCTATTATCCTGTAAAGTTTTTTTGTCGGACCACCCGTGGTTTCTTCGACGTACTCGATTTTTCTTTGATTCAATAATGCCGTTCGTACCTCCTCATGGTCGCGTTGTGCCCAGGGAAGTTTTCTGGTGATCATCCAATATGGCATCCACGCATCGCGTTTCTTTTTCTGCCATTCGCGCAATATTCGAAGCAATTTCTGACAGTTGGCATGGAAATCACTTTCACTTACATATTGTGAAGCCATAAAAAGCATACGTTTAGTGGTGTATGTAACAAGACCTGTTGCCCATTTAACCGCTGCTTCTGTAATGACGGGATTGACTGCATTCTCGCTGCAGGCATAAATTAAAGCTAATCTCCTTGCTTTTTCAGCTGCCCTGCTCCATACGGCCATGGTTACCAGATCGCCAAGCTCCTGCGCCTTGTCATATATGCTGTCGGCAAGTCTGCCGTACTCTCGCTGCAAGGCCTTAGCTGCATCTGTATGAGGTACACAAATCGGAACGGGATGGAAATTTGAGAGATTGCCATTACCCGGATTGAAATTCACCCAGTAATTGGCCGTTCTTATAAGTGATTCTGGAATTTCGCGGAATACTGCATCATGTTCAGGCGCTCGCGGTCCGGATTCAACAATTATCATTCTTGCAAAAAAACCATTAGTAAGCATCTTGCTTGAAAGAGCCTCGTAATAATTTTCCGGGACAGCGGTGCCATATATCGTCAGTGATGGCTGGTCAATACTTCCTCCATCCTTTTTGCCTGCCTTTAGTCTCGTGCTATATATAGAATTTGAAGCAGAAAACATTTTTAATAAAATATTCATAATCATATCAATTCGGGCATCTTTCCCCTTGGAGGTTGACGTGATGAGCGAATCAATCTCATCTGTTTGGAATAACGATGCCGGGTGCATGAATAATTTATCTTCAATACCTTCGCCGCTTGCAAAACCATCTGCAGTTACACCTTCAAGACCTGCTGCCTGCAATAATCTGCTGTTCACTTTGCGGGGATGGTCTTTACCACAGCCTGGAAATGCCAGGGCAAGGACGTATAAATTCGTGCGGTTATCATGATCGTCGCGGACTTTTCTGCCGGCCAGATGTGCCTGTTCACAGAGAGCACCAAAAAATGATAATATCGGTTCCGGGTGAGGTGCAGTTTCTAGCATATGCTCACGAAGTTCATTTACAAACCCGGGAACATTTAATAATTCAATAGGCAATTGGCCGGGGTCAGATACCTTGCGTTCATCCTCATCGTCAGGTTCGTTCGTTATGATATGAGAGATATCTACTGTACTGACATCCTCTGCTTTGCCAAACCCCTGTCTGGAAAGTGCCTGTGCAGCTTTGCTGTAATCACCGTTATGTTCTAAAAGGGTGTAAACGCTGAATGATGAATATGCCCTGTCACCTTCGAACGGATAAGCATTTCGTGAAAAACAATAAAAGACTCTATCTTTTAAACTGGCTGACCAGCCAATCTCTTTACCTGGTCTGCGCCAACGCTCGCTTTCACCTGCCTGGGCTAAACTCCAGCCATGTGAAATGAGAACAGATTTAAAATCGCCGCGAACATTGTAATCATCACCGGGACGAAATGAATTGCCGGTATTTGATATCGCAGGTTCGGGTGTTGGTTCGGGGATAAACTCGTTCAGAGACCAGGCAGCTTCAAGTAAGATATCCCGCTGTTCTGACGTTAAAACAGGTATTGATGTAAAATCACCTTGGATTAATTCATAACCTGGTGATGGCGCACATAAAAATAGCCCCCCTTCACCACGTGTTTCTATTAAAGTAAGAACGATAAACCAATTACCATCTTTATCCTTGCGAGGTTTATATTTCTTACCGCAAACTTCGGCCTCATCACCAGTAGGTAAAATAATTTTTTGTTGGGCAAGTTTCATATTGCCGTTGATTTCATTTTGAGAGCGGTAGATTACATGCATACCGCCTGATTGAGATCTTTCAATTACAAGCTTTTCAGGCAGGCCCGGTGATTGATTTTCCACAATATCGAACCATCTCGAATATGCCTGGGCTTGCAGGTCAAAATCTATCATTTCAAGATTTCCAGAAACCTTGCCTGTAACAATGCACAGACCTGTTTGACCATTGCTGAACCAAGCTTGTAATTCAGAATCGTAAGGCAATCGCTGCTGATACTGTTTCCACCCTGATAAAGCGGCGAACTTAAGCTGCACATTGGCAGGTAGTACTGAAAGACCTGCATGTAAATATGAGAAAGATATTTCTTTAATGTTTGGCATATTTTTTTTCTTTGGATTAAAAAGGAATTTCGTCGTCAACTGGAACAAACTCTGGCAAAGACTTGTTGAACTGCCAGTCTGAAACTTCTGTATCTTCGAATTGATAACCGGTTATCTGGTCGAATTTCTGACCAGAAATACTTTTTACAGTTATTTTTACAGGTTCTTTGAGCCTTCCATTTGTGGCAAAAAAGACTGCCATTTCAGAATCATCCGGCACAGGACTATCAGATCTCTGTTTCCACCAGATTTCAGCTTTTTGGCGAGCAAAGCCCGTATGCTCAAAGCATATCCATTCGGAAATATATGAAGCAAAACCTATTTTATATTGCACTCGCATGGTTCGAGGCGATTCGGTTTTAGCACCTTTCTTGGTGTGAACGTTGTAGAGAACTTCCTGAACCTCGTATTCATTAACACTTGCCTGGTCGGATAGTATTCCTTCCGAGCTTGCAGTCGAATCATGCTTTGTCTTCTCCGGCGGCGGAAACTCGTATCCACAAGAAGGACATCTTGCATAGGCAGCGTGAATGATCTCACAGCATTCTGGGCATTCCTTTGCTGGTGCATCTCCGTTTCGCTTGACAACTGCATCACTGACCCGCAGGCAATCGACGGGACCATGACGAAGAATATTTCCACCAAAATCCAACACGAGACAGTCTGTTTTATTTTCATGAAGTCTAAATCCCCTTCCAGTCATTTGATAAAAAAGGCCCGGCGACATCGTCGGACGAAGCATTGCTATACAATCAATATTGGGTGCATCAAAACCTGTGGTTAGAACATTCACATTGCACAGATATTTGAGTTTGCCGCTTCTAAAATCATCAATCATCTTCTTTCGCCAACCGTCTGGACTATCACCGGAGACAAATCCGCATTCGACATTGTGGTTTTCCTGGAATATTTTTTGAATGTGCTTTCCATGATCAACACCGGCTGCAAAAATGAGAACCGCATGTCTATCCTGCGTATATTCGAGTATTTCAGCACATGCAGCCTTGACGCGAGTGTCAGTATCCATCAAATCCTCAAGCTCGTTGGCGATAAATTCGCCACCGCGAACATGGAGGCCAGTGGTATCAATGCGTGTTTTTGATGCTTTGCTGCGTAAAGGACAGAGATAACCATCTCGAATAAGCTCTTTAATGCCTACTTCATAGCAGATTTCGTTGAGAATATTATCCGGCCCGCAAATCATGCCTGTGCCGGTTCGATATGGCGTCGCAGTGCAGCCAACAACTCGAATATTAGGATTTACAATCTTTGCATCTCGCAGAAATGATAAATACATTCCTTCACCGCTTGTGGCGATAAGATGCGATTCATCTATTATCACAAGATCGAATGGCTCAAACTCAAATGCCTTTTTATAAATAGACTGAATCGATGCCGCGATTACAGGCTGGTGCATATCTTTCTGCTTTAATCCGGCAGAATAAATGCCAACAAAATTATCACCAAGAAAATGTTTTATTTTTCCTGCATTTTGCTCGATAAGCTCCTGGACGTGTGCAAGAACAAGTGCTCTGCCATCCCAAAGTGAAACTGCATCGCTGCACATTTGGGCAAGGACAACACTTTTTCCTGATCCTGTTGGCAGAACGATACAGCCATTGCCTGTACTTTTCCGCATGTAATCGTAACATGCATCAACAGCTTGTTTTTGATATGGTCGAAGTTCTATCACTGATTGTCCTTATTGTTACTATTGTCTTTCCACCGCTGATTGGCTCTCTCATAACCGTTGTCAGGTGTTTAATCTGGCAATCGTTAAAAAATGCCCTGCCTTTTTCTAATGCATCAAGAAGCGGCTTTTGAATATTGTCGATATCACGCTTTCGCCTATCCGGCGGGTACGCCCTTACCTTCATTGCAAGCATACCCGCCATCGGACTTACCCTGGCTGCCATAAGAGCTAAGCAAACTTTTCTGCGAAACATAATGCCATCAGCCCCTATAAAGGTTTGTTTACCTCGCCGCTTAAAATAATGATTAACACTTGGCGGATATGGCAGCTCTATTGTCAGCGTTTCCAGGGAGCGACACCTTTCGCTGCTGCAGGATTCTGAGTTACAGCAGTTTCGCGTTTACCGTATTTTTTTACTTCATTAGTTAGCTCACCATTATCGCTGCGTTTTTTAACTGCAACTTTTATTCTTATAGGCAAATTATGCAGTTCGATGCTATCACGAGGAGTCAGAACACCAATTGCTTTGCAAATATCAGCCAGCTGACTTTTGGCAATTTTAACAGCTGTGTCATTATGATTTTCGAGACACAGTCTTGACCAAAGAAGCCTGCCTTTATACTCACCATCAATAATTTCGAATTGAAGTTCGAGATAATTGCCCTTGCCATCTTTAGTTGGT
>MHXZ01000127.1 GCA_001825665.1 Planctomycetes bacterium GWF2_41_51
TTGTTCAAAAAAGTACAGATAAAAAGTTAATAAAAAAAATTATTGTCAAAAAAGCAATTTTTAGAGATTGCCTTAACTATTAATAAAATAGTTTAAATTCAGATTAATCAACCTGCTCCGCAAACGAGCTTGCTCTGCAGTTCTCAAATCTGGATTTTTATCGGCAGAGCCAATAAAGTTTAAGCAATAAACGTTGATGTAACAATGGCGGAAAAGTGAATAGTTGCGGAAAGTCGGCGGAAAGATGAAGTTAATAGTTAATAGTGAATAGTGAAGAGTAGTTGAAACTCGGCGGAAGCCGAGAGTTTTTTAAAAGACAGGACAAGAAAGTCGGTTGGAAAATTAATGATGAGATAAATTGTTTGGGAAAAAATTATGGATGATGAGAAAACTTAAAATTCAATATCAACGCAAAAATATCCGCTTTGCCATTTTGCGTAAACTCTTAAAAATTGATTGGAAAATAAAAATGTATCTAAAAGTAATAAACATAAAAAATTTTCGAAAAATCAAGGATGCAAAATGCGTTTTTAATCCAGGGCTCAATTTAATTGTTGGTCCAAATGATTCAGGCAAATCAGCAGTTGTAGATGCAATCCGTTTTGTTCTTAGACAGGTTGTTGACGATTATTCAAGAATATCAATTGATGATTTTAATGATAAAGAAATAGAAATATCTATTGATATTATTTTTTCGTTTGATGATTGTAAAGCAAGTAAGCAAATTGAAGAGTCAGCTTTATTTGCAGAATATTTATCATTCACTGCAGACAATAAACCAGAACTGAAAATCTGGTATAACATTAAAAGCAATGAGAAAGACATTAAGTTTCCTGAATTTAAGGTAGGGCCTACTAAAAATGTTGCAGTTGATATGGATGTTCGATGCAGAGAGAATCTAAAAATTGTATACCTACGCCCTTTACGTGATGCTGGAAATGAACTTAAAGCAAAACAAGGCTCACGGATTTCTAAAATTTTAAGCAATCATAATGATATCAAAACCGCTGAAGCCCAACTTATTGAATTGTTAGAAAAGTTCCGTGACGATTCTGAAGAATTCTTCGAAAATGGAAAAGGCAAGCAGATAACAGACGAAATTAAAAGATTAGTTAATGTTTTTGATGAGCAATCAATTTTGCAAAACAAGAAGATAAAATTTGGACCAACAGAAAAACTTGATTCTTTACGTACTTTAGAGAAAATTGCATTGTATTATCACAATATGCCTCATCCTGGTTTAGGCACTCTTAATATGATTTTTATTGCGGCAGAACTTCTTCATTTAAGTATACAAAAAACACCAAAACTCATCCTTGTTGAAGAAATTGAAGCTCATTTACACCCGCAACGGCAATTAAAAATTATCAAAGCATTGCAAGATGAATCGAAAAAAGGAATCCAAATGATTCTTACAACACATAGTCCCAATTTAGCATCTGTGATCGATATTTTTCGGTTAAACATATGCAATGAAGGAAAATTTTATTCATTAGCGCAAGGTAATACGGAATTAACTACCAAAGATTATTCTTATCTTGGCAGGTTTCTTGATGTAACAAAAGCTAATCTTTTTTTTACAAGAGGAGTCTTGTTAGTCGAAGGACCAACTGAGCAATTGCTAATTCCTGAATTCGCCAAATTCTTGGGATACGATTTAACTGATTATGGAATATCTGTCATTTGTACATATAATTTAGGATTCGATCATTTTGTGAATACTTTTAAGAGAAAAAAAAGCCCATTCAACCAAATACCTATAGCGGTTCTAACAGACGCTGATAGAAAAAATCAGCAAAAAATAATTGATTATGAAAATAAATTAAAAAATGAATGAAAACAAAATTGAATGCTATGTTGGAGAACAATTATATTCGGATATTGATTTGAATACAGATAAAAGCAAAAAAACTACTTTTGAAAAAATGATACTTAATAAAACAACAGAGTTAAAAACCTTATATATAGATTCATATAATACTTTAAAGGATAGGGATGAACCTGCTAGAATTGATATGGATTTTGAACATCTTTATAAAAAAATGTGTGATGAAAAAGCGGTAATAGCTCAAGAGGCGGCTGGAAAACTTTCGGAAATCAATTTAGGTATAGAAGCACTCTGCAAAAAAATACAATTTGAAAATGATATATTAAGACATGATGAAGTCAAAGTAAAAGCTGAATCAATAGTAGGCAAGAAACCTATCATAAAAAGAGAAATCGAAGAAAATCTTGAATATATTGTAAAAGCAATTAAATTCGTAATACCAGATCTATAATCTATAACTCAATAAATATGTGCAATTACATAGTTACAAATTCAGAAATAGGCTCAGCCGAACAAGACTTATTTGACAATGGACAATATTTTAACTCTGAACAAAAAATGTTTATTAAATGTTTAGATTCCTGTTGTCTTCAGGCTTATGCAGGAACAGGAAAAACTAGTGCAATAGTTGGGAAACTGCACGTGCTTGCGCAAAAAAATATTTGGAAAAATGGCAGAGGCATTTGTGTTATTTCACACACTAATGTGGCGGTGGATGAAATCAAAAAACATGTTGCCAAGCATTATCCAGGGATTATGGAATATCCAAATTTTGTTGGTACTATTCAAGAGTTTGCAAATAAGTTTCTATTTATTCCATATCTGGCAAGCAAGGGCTTGCAAATAAAATTTCAAGATAGTTATAGATATAATGATTACAAAAATGAAATAACAGATTTGTCGATCATAAGAAGGATTGATAATAAATTAGCCCAACTTAATCATAGCAGAGACAAAGCAAGAGCAAAAGAGGAGTTTTTTAAGCGATTCCAAACTTTACATTTAAATAATGGCCACCTCTTTGCTGAGGATAACAATAATGGGCTAACAGTATATAATGACTTAGAAACGAAACAGGTTTCACAGAGATGTATTGTTGAAGCTTTGAGTACTTTAATAAAAAAACAACATGAAAAAGGTGTTTTTCTTTTTCTGGAAAGTTTTGTTTATGGTTATGCATACTTGAAACAAAATCTACTATTAAAAGATATTATTAGCCAACGTTTTGAATTTGCTTTTCTTGATGAAGCACAAGATTGTTCAGAAATTCAGCTTAATGTGTTGTATGAATTATTTGGAGAAACTCAAAGACTGTATTTCAACAAATTGGCGATATTAACCAGGCTATTACCGAAACAGAATGGAAGGCTTCCAATCCTTGGCATTTCACTCAGTCAATGCGGTTTGGGCAAAACATCACAGGTTTTATAAACAAATTCCAAGTAGACACAGGTCCCGGTGTTACAGGAAGCACCGAAGAAACTAAACCGTATTTAATAATTTATGATTCCGAAAAAGAGAGGGATATATTAGCAAATTTTGCGGAAATAATTAAAACAGCACAAATACCATTCAGTTCTGATAAGGGGTATTTTGCAATTTCTTATCGACATGATAAGTTGGAGAAATTTGCTGATTATTCAGAAAAGATTGCAAAGAATAAAAATAAAAAGGAATCATATCGATATGATACGGACATTGAATATCTGGATTTGATCACAGAAGATTTTATTAGAGTAAAGGGGACGCCTTTCGTGGCAAAAATATTATTGCATCTATTATACAAACATCATAAAGAAAATGGCAATTCGTGGAGCAAATTGAAGAATTTATTAAGAAATAGTGATAAAGCTGATAATTTTAAAAGATTGATAATAGCAATAAGCAACGATATTTTACTGAATAAAAGCATAATTGATTTGGATAAATTAAAAGAAGGATTAAATGAAATTTTAGGTGAAGATGCGATTAATTTTACACGTAGCAATGATTCAAATAATTTACTCCCTAATTCAACTACAGCTTCCGATAATATATTCACGAATTCTGATGGAATAAAGATTAAACTCGGAACAATTCACAGTATTAAAGGACAAACACACGATGCAACTTTGCTATTTTCAAGTAAGGAAGGAAAAAAACAAGATATCCAACATGTTTTTGACAATACCCCAAAACTTACGCCCAAATACAAGAAGCTATTATATGTAGCAGCTTCAAGACCAAAATATTTATTCGCTTTTGCAATAGAAAAAAATAAATATGATACTCTTACTGATAAAAGTATTTTTAAAGATTTTACACCAATGAAGATAGGAGATTAGATCACAATCGATTATAGGGCAGATGGACAGGCTGGTGCGGGAAAGAGTTAGAAGCTATTTTTTTATGACCCCCGGCACAGGTCCGGGGGCTAAACACGATGTGATGTGATGGGGAGGTAGGAGGAAGGCATTGCCGGAGATTAAGTCGCTGACATTCGAAGCGATTTTAGATGAGGAAATAAAAGAGAATTGATAATGCCCTGATGAAGTAGTTTTAAGGACTTCAATTAAGCAGCAAAAAACACTTCACAGGGTAAACTTACGCATCTCATAATTTTTTATGACGGATTATTTTATGGTTCAATTTTATTATGTTTATGTTTTGCAATCTGAAAAAGATCATCAACTTTATACAGGTTTAACAATCGATTTAAAAACAAGGTTCGAGGAGCATAATAACGGGGAAGTATCTCAGACGCAGAACAGGCGGCCAATGAAACTGATATATTATGAAGCATGCTTAAATCAGCAGGACGCGATTAAAAGAGAGCGATATTTAAAAACAACGTGGGGGAAAAGATATATTAAAAGCCGATTAGAGGGATATTTAAAAGTCTAAATTTTTAATGAGTTGAGAATATCATTTATTGAAAGTTCGGCTTTGCAAATTACTTTGTCCGAAGCGCCATAGTATATTATAAGGGTATCACCTTTAATAATATGGCCATTAGTAAAGATGACGTTTCCAAAAAAGCCGTTCTTCTCATAGTCTTCTATTGGCTCCATAATCGGTTCATCGGAGCGGGCGATAACCTTTGAGGGGTCGTCAATATCGAGTAAAAGAGCTCCGAGGCAATATCTGTGATTTTTATCGGCGCCGTGGTAAATCTCAAGCCAGCCTTTGTTCGTTTTAATCGGAGAAGCGCCTGAGCCGATTCTTTCACTGTCCCACATACCATCGCGTGTTGCTGCGACACATTTGTGTCCGCCCCAGAATCGCAAATCGTTTGACTCGGCAAGCCAGATATAATTTCCGCCAACAATTGACATATTCGGCCGATGCAGGCAGCAGTATTTTCCGTTTATCCTTTCCTCGAATAAAGCACAATCTTTATTTGGGCCTGAAATAATCATGCCGTACCTATTAAAATTCATCCAGTCGGATGTGCTCATTAATCCGACGCCGTATCCGTAATTTGAAACGGCGGTATAAGTCAGATAGTATTTTCCTTCGATTTTGGCAACTCTGCAATCCTCGATGCCATACGATTCAAGGGGGCCTTGTCCGAATATGGGGTTGTCGTCAACAACGGTAAAATGATTTCCATCCGTGCTATACGCCAATCTTAAATGCGATAGTGTTGTAAGATACCCATGCCCTTTATATGTGATGGCTCTTTGGTCTGAACAGTTCAGATGAGGGGCTGACTTGTCAAATTCAAGAATCCTGATTTTTCCATTATCCATTACAGGAAAGCTGATTTTGCCTTCTTTCTGCTGAGGTCTTTCAGCGACTCTCATTAAAAGCCATATCTTATTATCGTATTCAAATACTCCCGGATTCAACAGGCATTCAACATCAAGGCCTGTGTGGCTCGGGCGAACCGCGGCAGGGACGAGAATTGGATTTTTTTCAAATCTTTTTGCGATATCAGTCACTGCTATGCTCCTTTCATTCTTTGTATTATATACGTACAGAGGGATTTGAGGAAAGATTAAAAATAAAGTCTTATAAGTGATTAGCTCATAGGGGCTTATTAAATTGATCCCTGGTCTGGAGCCTTAGAGGTTGTATTTCGCAGGCGCTGGTAGCAAAAATCAGACAGCGAAAGAAAGGTGAAGGCAGGAGCCCCCCCACATCTTTCCCTGGAACATTAAGACTGGAAAACTAATAATTTTCTAATATAATGTTAACAAAAAGCTAACATAAAATGTTACAATGTCTTTATGCCTAAAGAAAATATTTTAGTAGTAGACGATGAGGAAGATGTGCTTGAGTTGGTTCGGTATAACCTTGAAAAAGAAGGATATGCTGTTCAGACAGCAGCCTGCGGTGAAGATGCAATAAAAAAAACAGCCGCTAAGCTGCCGGATATGATAATTCTGGATTTGATGCTGCCCGGCATTGACGGCTTGACGATTTGCAAAAAATTAAAGGCAGACAGCAGAACCCAAAACATTCCCGTTATAATGCTTACCGCCAAGAGCGAAGACAGCGATGTGGTAACAGGGCTGGAAATCGGAGCGGATGATTATATTACCAAGCCATTCAGTCCGAAAGTCCTGATAGCCCGCATTCGCCGACTTCTCCATAGGAATATAGCACATGACCTGGAAAAAACGCCTGTCAAAATTCACGAAATTATAATTGACCCTTCGCGCAGACAGGTGATGGTAAAAAATAAGCAGGTCGAACTTACATTCACCGAATTCAATATTTTGTACGCATTGACCAAGAGACCGGGGATGGTTTTTACGCGATACCAAATTGTTGATGTTGTTCACGGCCATGACTATTTGGTAACAGACAGAGCAATAGATGTACAAATGGTTTCACTTCGTAAAAAACTCGGTTCTGCCGGCAAGTATATCGAAACTGTGCGCGGCGTAGGTTATCGTTTTAAAGATTAGATAATGAAAACACCCAAATTGATTTGGCAGATTTTCCCGCCTTTTTTGGTGATTGCCGCTGCATCGCTGTTGGCGACTGCGTGGTTTTCCTCCAAATCATTCACAAAGTTATATTACGACCAGCTTGCAGACAGTTTAAAGACTCAAAGCCGCCTCATTGAGCCGCAAATAATTGATAATTTTGCACAAGCAGACGAAATCTGTAAATCGCTGGGGAAAAGTACCGGGTTACGTATAACCGTCATATTAGCTGACGGCCAGGTAATCGGTGATTCGGATGAAAATCCAGCCTTGATGAAAGACCACAGCGACAGGCCCGAATTCAAAGAAGCATTAATCAGCGGCGAGAGCAGGTCTACGAGATTTAGTGATACGCTGGGCAGAAGTATGATATATGTAGCAACGGCAGTCGTTAGAGACGGGTATACTTCAGCCATTATCAGGACGTCTATGCCGATTACTGTCGCCAAAAAAGGACTTACAGCACTTCATAATAAAATCGTGTGGACGGGTCTTATCATAACTATCTGCGCTGCGGCAGCGACCTGGATAATTTCCAGAAAAATAAGCAGGCCGATAGAACAAATGACCGAAACTGCAAAGCATTTTGCCGCAGGTGATTTTAACAGCAGAACCGCATTGCCCAATTCGAGGGAATTGGCAAAATTAGCAAAAACTCTCAATGAAATGGCTGAAAGAATCGGCGGAAGAATTGAGACTATAACCAAAGACCAGTCTGAAACACAAGCTGTTTTGGCAAGTATGAATCGGCTGGAAAACATAAGACGTGATTTTGTCGCGAATGTTTCGCATGAATTGAAAACTCCCATCACGTCGATTAAAGGATTTGTGGAAACCCTGCTTGAAGAAGGAGTAAATAATTCTGAACAAACAGAGAATTTTTTGAAAATTATATCGCGTCATGCCGACAGACTTGATGCCATAATTAATGATTTACTGGCACTTTGCAGGCTCGAAGAAGACGGCCAAAAAAGAAATTTGAACTTTGAACTGCATCCAATAATGCCTGCAATCGTATCAGCAATTGAACTTGCAAAAATGAAAGCAGACGCAAAAAGAATTTCTATCGAACTTAATGGCGACAAGACTATAACGGCAAAAATAAACGCGGCACTGCTGGAACAGGCTGTCTTAAATCTTATTGACAACGCTATTAAGTATAGTCCCGATGGCGGCAAAATTAAAATTGATGTAAAAAAATCAGACAGAGAAATCGCAATCACTGTTGCCGATACCGGCTGCGGAATAGACAGCGAACATCTTGACCGGATTTTTGAACGGTTTTATGTTGTTGACAAAGCCAGAAGCAGAAAGCTCGGCGGCACAGGACTTGGGCTTGCGATAGTAAAACACATTGCGCAAGTTCACGGCGGCAGCGTTTCCGTTGAGAGTACACCCGATAAAGGCAGTACATTTACACTTTCCCTACCTAAAGATTAATATAATTTTAATTAATTCGCCATATTTTATTAACAATTCTCATTTATTCTCCTGATGTAATTTGACAGAAGCGGATTCTACCAACGAATTTTTTTAGGAGATAAGCGAATGAAAAGGAAATTTTTAGCTGTAGCGATTTTCTCAATTTTTATTTCACCATTTGCAAATGCTGACGAGATTACGGGTTTGAAGCAGCAGCTTGCAGAGCAGCAAAAATTGTTAATGCAGATGCAGCAAAAGCTTGAACAGCTTGAAACGGGTCAAAAAGTTCAGGAACAGAAAATCGATGAAAAAATTTCTACTGCCGTCGAAAAGAAACAGATTTCTGCTTTGCCCGACAGCTTCAAATGGGTTGAAAACGTGAAACTAAGCGGAGACTTGAGATATCGTCACGAGACGGTCAACAGGCAAAACAATACAGGCAGATGGAATGCTGGAGATAACAAAAACCGCATACGTGCAAGACTTGGGCTTGATGCCAAAATTAATGATGACTGGAGTGCCGTTTTCCGACTTGCCAGCGGTTCAGCAGACCCTGTTTCAACCAATCAGACGCTTGAGAACGCATTCTCAAGTAAAGCCATCTGGCTCGACTTGGCATATTTTGACTGGCATCCCGCAGCATGGCCGGCCATAAATGTTTATGGCGGTAAAATGAAAAATCCGTTCTTCAGAGCCGGCGACAATCAGCTTATCTGGGATGACGACCTGAATCCGGAAGGCATTGCTGCCTCATATAAAAAATCCCTGAGCGAAAAAACTGATTTATATGTAAACGGCGGCGGTTTCTGGGTTGATCAATCTTCTTCTACCGGAAATATTTCCCTCTGGGGTACGCAAGCCTATGTAAAGCATGTATTCGAGAACAAAAACTATCTTTCAAGCGGTTTAAGTTATTACAATTACGGCAGTCTCCAGGGCAAACCGTCGCTGGTTTCACAATGGAGTAGCGGAACAAGTTCACTCGGTAACAGTGTCGAACCGGGCACAATAAATTATCTTTCAGATTATGATATCGTCGAGGGGTTTGGCGAATATGGTTTCAATTACAATAATCTTCCAATCGCGGTGTACGGCAGTTATGTAAAAAACATCGCAGCCTCTACTGCGGAAGATACCGGCTGGCTTATCGGATTTAAAGTCAATAAAGCCAAAGTACCGGGCTCATGGGAGTTTTCTTATGATTATCGAAGCCTTGACGCTGACGCGGTTTTGGGCCAATTTAGCGATTCAGATTTCGCCGGTGGCGGAACAGACGCCAAAGGCCACAGGTTTGGTCTTAAATACCAGGTGGCCAAAAACCTTCAAGCCGGCCTGACTTATTTTCTTAATGAAACCAGCGCAAACAGCTTTGAAAGTGACGATTATCGAAGATTGCAGGCCGATTTAATGTTAAAGTTTTAACAAAATATTAATCTTGTCTTAACACAATTCTAACAATTTATTAGTAATTTATACTCAGGAGATTAATTATGAAAAAACTGATAGTGATTATAGTAACTGTGCTGGCCTTAACCGGCAACCTTTTGGCAGAAAAACAAACCCTGCAAATCGAAGGCTCTACAACCGTAGGCCCGATTGCCGATGCCTTTGTCGAATCATTCAAGAGCAACTACCCGGAACTTGAAATCACAGTCAAAAAAACCGGTTCAGGCGATGGCGCGGCGGCTCTTGTCGATAACAGATGTGACATTGCGACTATGAGCCGATTTATGAAAGACGATGAATTTAAGAAAGCTGTCGATAAAGGCGTTTTTCCTGTAGCACACGTTATCGCGATGGATGGCGTTTGCGTAGCGGTTCATCCGTCAAATCCTGTTACTGAGCTTACAACCGCCCAGGTTCGCGATATCTACACCGGAAAAATCAATAACTGGAAACAGCTCGGCGGACTGGATATGCCGATTGTGATTATCAGCCGCGATACTTCTTCAGGAACGTATGAAACCTTTCATCAGCTTGTGATGGGCAAAGAACAAATGGCGGCAGGCGTTGAATATGTAAATTCCAATCCCCAGGCTCATTCACGAATCAAAACTACTCCCGGTGCTGTTGGTTATATCGGAATAGGTTTTATAGATGCCGAAGTTAAAGCGCTGAAAATCGACGGCGTTGAGCCGACAAAGGAAACCATCATAAGCGGCCAATATCCAATTGCAAGACCGTTGTTTCTGTTTACAAACGGCTATCCCAAACTTGGCTCGTTAGTTTACAAATTCTGTACTTTCCATCTTACTGAAACTGGTCAGGAAATCGTGGAAGCTAAAGGCTTCATCGCCTGTACCAAATATTAACGAATTGAATGAAAAACAATAACGCACAAATAAATAAAGAGCCGAAGACCTCCAGCAGGTCTTTGGCTCTTACTGCTTTGGAAGATTTTAATGGTTTTGCCATTTATCATTCCGGCAGATTTGTTTTATTCGCTGTTTCATTCAATACGGTTTTAATTGTGCTGCTTATTTTCTATTTTGTAATACAGCAGGGTCTGCCGTTTTTCAAAAATTTCGATACAATCGAATTTTTCACATCCAAACAATGGTACCCCGAAGCGGATAATCCGAAATTCGGCGCATTGTCTATAATTTTTGGTTCTCTTTATGTAACAATCTCAGCGCTGCTTTTAGCGGTACCGGCCGCGATTCTGGCCGCTGTTTTCCTCAGCGAAATTGTTTCTCATAAAATCAGAAATTATGTCAAACCTGTGATAGAACTGCTTGCGGCGATACCTTCAGTAGCGTATGGTTTTTTCGCTGTGCTTGTTTTAGCTCCGTTTCTTCAAACACACTTTGGTCTTTCAACCGGTACAAACGCGCTAAACGCATCTTTGATTCTTTCGATAATGGCTCTGCCGACAATCATCAGTGTCGCCGAGGATTCGATTACCGCTATTGGCAGAGATTTACGTGAAGCCTCTTATGGATTGGGGGCTACTCGTTTTGAGACGATTTTTAAAGTGGTTATTCCTGCCGCGCACAGCGGCATTATAGCGGCAATCGTTTTGGGAATGATGCGGGCAATCGGCGAAACAATGGTCGTTTGGATGGCCAGCGGAAACGCAAATCAGATTCCCTCCCCATGGTGGGACTTGACCCAGTCGGTCAGAACTATGACAGCTACAATCGCCGGAGATATGGGTGAAACATCCAAAGGCTCTCCGCATTATCAGTCTCTTTTTGCAATCGGAATCGTACTTCTGGCAATGACATTTTTATTAAATATTATAAGCGAATACTTTTTGGCTTCGGCTGGGAAAAACAGCAGGAAAAAATAATATGCGGTTTTTCATAAGACATATTACTGATAAGATTTTTACAATCCTCACGGTTTTGAGCGTAATTATGCTTGTCGCAATTCTTGCCGTAATACTCGTTCCAATGCTGCGAAAAGGCCTTTCAGCAATTGTTTTTAACGGCACAATCGAATTTCGCAAAATGCAGCTCGATTTATTCAGTAGAGGCGATATTGATGAATTAAAAAATGAAGATATCCGTTCCCGCCTTTACCGGAATAAAATATATGAGACAATCGAAAGCTTCAAACAGAATATAGATTCTGAAACCCTAAGCGATAAAGCTGGCGTAATTTATAGAAATTTTGGCAAAGAACTCCAGAGAAAAAATATAAAGGGCGCAGAATATCAGAAGCTCCGTTCATTAAGCAGGGAACTCAGGGATAAACTTCAAGCCGTGTTCAAAAGCAGCGATAAAAAATTTATCCAGGAAAACATAAGCGACGTTTTGAAATTCAAAAATGATATCGCTTTCAAAGATACTTCTATTGACGGATTGTTTGTTTTAGCTGAAGATTTTGCGTCCGACATTGAACACATCGACCTTTCCAGACGTCAGCAATATGCTGCTTCGCTCAAAGAATTGGAAAATATAATCACAAAGCTGCTTGGCCCTAATCCGTCATTACCTGTACCCGCATTAAAAATGGATAGATATGGTGCGACAAGGCGTGATATCGCTGAGAAGCTTCTAAACCGACTGCTCTGGTTGGAACAATGGCAGCAGGATTCACCCGGCAAACCGATGAAAAGAGTTATTACACCAAGAGCTGAATTATTTGCAGGCACGGAAATTGAGCCGCTGTTTAATTATATTCGCGAAAACCTCGACGAAATACTTGTTTTCAAACCAGCCTTTTACTGGCAATACTTTATTGACGACAGCACACCCGGCCATTATTTTGGCGGCGTATGGCCTGAAATACTTGGCACTGTGTTTTTGACATTGGCCGCAATGATTTTCGTTTTCCCTATAGGAATTATTTCCGCGGCATATCTCGCCCAATGTCAATCAGACAATTTAATTATAAAAATTATTCGTATGGCTATAAACACTCTTGCAGGCGTACCGAGTATCGTATTCGGCTTGTTCGGCCTGGCGTTTTTCGTGCTTTATCTTATGCCGTTATTTGGCGGCCCCTCAAAACCGTGCATTTTAACCGCGGCTCTGACACTGGCGGTACTTACCCTCCCAGTGATGATTCGCGCAAGCGAAGAGGCGATTCGAAGCGTGCCGCAAAGCTATGTTGAAGCATCTTTGGGATTGGGCGCCGGGAAATTAACAACGTTTATTTCTGTAATTCTGCCTGCCGCTATGCCGGGAATTTTAACTGGAATAATTCTAAGTGTCAGCAGGGTAGCAGGTGAAACCGCTCCTATTTTGTTTACAGGCGCAATCGCATTTGGTCCGACTCCAAAATCAATCTTTGACCCGACTCGCACGCTCTCCTACGGCAGTTATGATATTGCGATAGGCGATAAGCTGGCCGCACTCGTTCCGCACAATCAGTACGGCATGGTCGCCACGCTAATTATGCTTGTTTTTTGTTTGAACATCGCTGCGATAATAATGCGGGCAAAAATCTCAAGAAAACTTAAGGGGCATTAAATTTATGTCTGACAAAAAAGCCATTATAAAATCTGAAAACTTTTGCTTTTATTACGGTTCAAAAATCGGCGTAAAAAATATCTCGATGGAAATATATCCCAAAAGCGTTACCGCCATAATCGGCCCAAGCGGCTGTGGAAAGAGCACATTTCTGCGAAGCATTAACAGGATTAATGACCTCATTGCCAACATCAAAACCAAAGGCGTATTGCTGGTGAAAGGCCATAACGTTTATGACAAAAACACCAATCTGGTAAATCTTCGCCAGCAGGTCGGAATGGTTTTTCAAAAACCAAACCCGTTCCCAAAAAGCATTTTTGATAATGTCGCTTACGGCCCGCGTTTGCAGGGAGTAAAAAAACGCTCTTATTTGCAGCAGATAGTCGAAGAAAAACTCAAAGCCGCCGCTCTCTGGGGCGAAGTAAAAGATGAATTAAATAAATCTGCGCTCGCATTATCAGGCGGCCAGCAGCAAAGGCTCTGCATTGCCCGGGCGCTTGCCACTAATCCGGATATTTTGCTCATGGACGAACCATGCTCTGCGCTCGACCCTATCGCGACCGGAAAAATTGAAGACCTCATAGACAAACTTCAAACAGACTATACAATAGTAATAGTTACGCACAATATGCAGCAGGCGGCAAGAGTCAGCGAAAGAACAGCATTCTTCTGCCTCGGCGAACTGATTGAATACGATTCAACCGTAAAAATATTCCGCAATCCGGCTAAAAAACAAACTGAAGACTATGTAACCGGAAGATTTGGATAGAAATTTTTAAAATTCTAATTAGGAATTGATGTATGCCTAAACATCTGCAAAGAGAGCTAGAAACACTGAAAAAGAAGCTGCTGCAATTTGGAATCAAAACCGAAGATGCTGTCAGAGATTCTGTTTTATCTATCGATAAACTCGACGCGAATTTGGCCTCGGCTGTAATCGATGGCGATATAGAGATGGACAATATGGAAATAGAAATAGAGGAGGATTGCCTTAAGATTCTTGCTCTGCACCAGCCTGTAGCTATTGATTTGCGTTTCATTGTGGCTGTACTGAAAATCAATAGCGACCTTGAAAGAATCGGTGATTTGGCCGTTAATATAGCCGAGCGGGCAGTTTTTATTTCCACTCAGCAGCCTTTAGATGTTTCTTTACATATTGCTGATATGGGTCAAAAGGCACAGTTAATGCTCAGACAGAGTCTCGATGCTTTGGTCAATCTCGATTCCGCTCTTGCACATCAGGTTTGCAGAAGTGATGATGCCGTGGATGCATTGAACAAAAAAATGTATCTGACTGTTCAGGACGAGATACTCAAAAGGCCAGAGCAGATTCAGTCTTTGATACATCTTTTATCAGCTTCACGACATTTGGAACGAATTGCTGACCACGCCACCAATATTGCAGAAGATGTAATTTATATGATTGAAGGACAAATTGTCCGCCACAGAACAGAAAAGTACAAGTAAACTCTACTACGGGTTTACGGGGCTTGTTGCCTAAATCTAACTTTTTCATATCATATTGCATAAATGCGCTAAAATTTTCAATTCTGTTCGGCACCTCAACCTTACTTTATCATAAACTCAACTATCGGACAGTCAAAGAGAATATTTTTAGAGAAGTGCCCCCAATTCTTTTTGGTGCATTTTGGTGTACTTGCTTTTTTTGGGAGTTTTATTAAAACAAAAAAACCTTGTAAGTGTTTGACTTACAAGGTTTTAGTGTAACGAGGCCGAAGGGGCTCGAACCCTCAACCTTCGGATCGACAGAATGAAGACGTCTTTTGTAACTTATTGTGAATAAATGATTAATGATTGATAATAAATAACTTATGATCGCAGCCGTAGCTTGACCGAAGCGTAACCGTAGCCCAGAGGAACATTACTGGCACACATTTTGGCACGCACACCGGTCTTTGCAGCTGGCAGAACCGATTCAATATTAAAATTTGACTTATCATTGCTTCGTATTTCATTTCTCAGTTGCATTCTATTTTTGATAACCAAACCACTACCTTCACCGCATCAAATCAACATAAATTAAGACGCAGTATATCCGCCTTAAGTGAAGTGACTCCGTTTTCGATGCTATTCGCCACAAGGACTTTTGTCTGAAGTGGCCATAAGTTATTATTAAAAAATGGTTTATAAATAATAATTTTTGCCCATTACGAGAGATTTGATGGAGCAAGTTGTCAGTATCGTTAGCCCTAAAACGATTCTGGCCCTGGCAGCGAAAACTTGAAAAAGAAAAGTGGGATTATTCTGATTGGTGATTTGCATTTAAAATGGGGCCAGATTTGCATCGAATTTGAGGCCACGCAAAAGACATCAGGAATTTTTGACAGCATTATGTCCGGCGTCAAGCATTTCTTTCCGGTATTTTTAACTGACGCCGAAAGAAAGTCATATTGTCGCCGGACGGACACGATCTGGCAGCGAAATTGCTGCCAGATTCTGCCTATGTATAATCTATTTTGATATTAATTTAGTTAAGGTGAGACAACAACGTTGTCGATAAGGATCCTTTGTTCACCTGAGTGGTAGGATACTGGATTACTTGGACTTAAAGTGCCACCGCACCAGTGATGACCAATGTTAAGTTGCGTATTTGCCGGTTCGGCCCATGGCGCATTTGTTACATTCGGATCGAAAATTTCATCTAAAACATTGTTGCCATCTATCCAGATTCGGAGTCTGGCTTTTTCCCTTATTTTTGGGTTAGCACTATTTTCGGCAGGCTCCGTCTGTTTCCAATTCCATGCGATCTTATGCCAACCAGCAGTTAAATTGTAATAATCACCTGTAAAAGATTTAGTTTCTTTGTAGTCAATGCTGTTTGAGTCTGTATCACCTATATTCGTTTGGGAAGTAAGCGAAGCCCTAAGGCTTGGGAGAAGCCTAATGTACCAATAAGGTCTATAATCAACATCCCCAGGAACGGATTCGAAAAGAACTGCAGAACTGTTTATTGGTCCTCCGTCATAGTAGAAATCAAGTGCTATCGTCCCATTGGCTCCAAGTACATTCGGATTCAATCCGGTGTAGTTAAGATAACAATCATCACCGCTTTGTCCAACTCTTAAAACAGTGCTATTTAGACTGCTGTCGAATAATGTGTAGATATCCTGCGGATTACCTTGAGGGTTTTCTTGATAACCACCAAGAATTTGGGTATTACCGCTTGAAGCATCAAAACCATTTTCGAAATCCACATACCAACGGCTTATGGTTTCATTATAATCCATAATACCAACATCATCAATAATGATACCCTGTTCACCTGATTTGCTCGCTACAGTTGCATCATTACCTAACCAAT
>MHXZ01000128.1 GCA_001825665.1 Planctomycetes bacterium GWF2_41_51
CTTTCAGGATTTCCAGGCCGTATTCCTCACTGCCCAGTGCGAAGGTCAGATATTTGCCTTCTCTGTCCTGCAGGGAGTTACTTGCTTGTGTTTGAATGACATTTTGAGTCATAATTAAGTTCCTTTCAGCTTTTATTAACTTTTCCGTATGCTATGAACATCGCAATACTCATAAATCAAACAATGGTCTTAACAGGGCAACTTTTTTTTCGCTTTCATCTGATTGTTGATCTTTGACGTATTGCGTTTTAAGCAAAGAGAGGAAGGATGCCTGTCAACACCCTTCCCGTTGTAAGGAGAACATTATGTTTTTTTTAAAGAACTAATTGTCTTTATGTATGTTTCGACTTAATAAAAAATTAAATTAATGACGGACACTACGCATTTTAATTGACGGAAACTACGCATATTTGCGGTTAATATAGGCAAAATAGGCGAAATACTTAAAAGATTTAAAATACGAAGCTTGTTTTTGATTGATTCATTTTTTGTAATCGGATATCGTCAAAAAAAATTATAAATAGATAGGGTATGAAATGAATATCAACAAATAATTATATTTACAACAGGATGTATTTTTCTTTGATGGACGTTTACACAAGAGAAGCTGTTATCTTTTTTGTCGATGATGATGAGGGCATAAGGCGGACGATTCGGGTTTCTTTGGAAGAAAAATTTCAATGTTATGTAAAATGTTTTGATAATGGTTATTCCTGCCTTGAAGCTTTAAAAAATCCGCAACGTGAGTGCCATCTTTTGATTACTGATGTCATTATGCCTGGTATGGACGGCATATCCCTGCTGAAAGAAGTCAAACAGCTTCGACCATTATTGTCGGTTTTGATTGTCAGTGGAGTTGCTAATGTATCAATGGCTGTAAAAGCTCTTAAGTCAGGAGCTATAGATTTTATTGAAAAGCCCCTTGATGAGAATGTTCTGTTTCCATTAGTAACATCAGTTCTTCAGAGAAGTTTTAAGGACAATGAAATAGCTGGAAAACCCCTGACCTTTAGTGAACGCGAGATTTTAAAATTAATCGCAGGAGGAAAAAGCAATTCTGAAATGGCAGCCTTTCTGCACAGATCTGTCAGAACAATAGAAAGGCATAGATATCAGCTTATGCGTAAATTAAATGTGAGTAGTCCTGCAGAGTTAACAAAAGCTGCCATTGCTCTTGGGTTAACATCCATTGATATTCTATAAATAATGCCAATAGATACATTATCAGAGAGTCGGATTGAGTTCTAACACACCTTGGATATACATAATTCGCAAAATGGCATTTATTTTGCGCGATATTGACTTTTCCATGCTCTAAGCTTCAGTATAATAAAGCATTATGGATTAGGATTATCTTATGCTGAATAAAAAAATCTTAAAATTTATATGTTTATTTCTAATTGGTTTTACATACCGGCAAATTGCCAAAGCAGATGAAATGGAAATTATCAATATTTCGCCCGCTAACAATGCAACTGAAATATGTTACGACACGAAATTATGTATTACGTTTGATTCTGTTCCTTCTGTTGCCACAAATGGAAATCTTCAAATTTGCAGGCTTTCAGATGATTCGATTGTTTATCAGCTAAACTTGCAGGTACTGACAAACCCGCCGGTAACTTCGGTATCAAATCCATGGCCCTACCAAATTAATCTAAATGGAATAATAAAAAATTATGTTCCGTTTGCTGTTAGCGGCAATGTGCTGGAAATTCATCCATCCATTCATTTGGAATACAACACAGCATACTATGTGAAAATGACAGCAGGTTTCTGTACAAGCGGCGGGAATAATTCACCCGCGATAACAGACAATACTATTTGGCGATTTACAACCAAAAGCTGCGCCACCTGCCGCTGATAACGACTACATTGTCGCTGCGGATGGGGGCGGAGATTTTTGTACAATACAGGGTGCAACAGATGCAGTTACCGATAATGACTCCACAAGAACGATTATAAAAATAAAAAATGGAACATATAGAGAGCTTGTGCATATTCCGGCGACGAAAACAAATGTAACATGGCTCGGGGAAGATGCCAATACAACAATAATAGCAGGATATAACCGTGATGCTTTAAATCCGGGCAGTGATTACAGGTCTATGGTAAAATGCTCCTCGAATGGGTTTAGAATTTATAACATCAGGCTGCATAACACCGCGGGAGATAACGCCGGACAAGCCGAAACAATAAAACATTCAGGTCAAAGAGGAATGGCTTTCGATTGCGAATTTCTAAGCTGGCAGGATACATTGCTTCTCAACGGACAAATGTATTTTAAAAATTGTTACATCGAAGGAGATACAGATTATATTTGGGGTTCTGGAACTGTTTATTTTGATAAATGTGTGATGAAGTCGTTGAGCAATAATTCATACATAACTCAGCCGAGAACGCCGGATGGTCTGTACGGGTTCTTCATGGTGGATTGTAATTTCCCCGTACTTAAAGGCATTCGATATATATATCTTGGCAGAATGTTTTCAGGCTATCCGTATGCACAGGTAGTATTAATAAATTGCAGAATGTACAGCTCTATTGTTTATCCTGTCGGGTGGAATCTGAATGATACAGAACCGGGCAATTTAAGACTTTGGGAATACCAATCAAGAAACCTTACCACAGGAGCGCTGATTAATATCAATTCCAGATTAAATCCCGGGTCGAGGCAGTTAACTGATGAAGAAGCAATTTATTGGAGAGACGCAAACAACGTTTTCGCATTGAATCCATGGAACCCGAAAGCACTTGAAGCTCCGACAGAATCATGGCTGCCTTATCCAACGAACACAAACGGCGATATCGACACATCTGGAATATCGCTGACATGGGCAGCAGGCGCAGGGGCAACATCGCATATTGTTTATTTTGGAACAACTAATCCTCCACCGCAAATAATCGAACAAACAGAATTGTCTTTTCCGACAGACCCGCTGAATATAAACACAACATACTATTGGCGAATCGATGAAAAAAATTCAACAGGTATTACAAGCGGTCAGGTTTTGAGCTTTACAACAAAATCTTATAACTGCCTTGTTCCGATTGTATGGGATACGGATAATAACTGTGAACTGAATTTTCTTGATTATGTCGCCTTTGCTGAAGGATGGACAAGTGAGGGAATAGATTTCGCTGATTTGGCGAATATAGCTATGGAATGGTTGAACTGCAATCGAAATCCATCCGAGGAATGCTGGCAATAAAAAATATTTAACAAACATAATTATTTTCAGGTATAATCCTGCTTGTAATTGAAAGGAATCAAATATGAAGCAGATTTTTTCATATCTTTGCATTACAGTATTTTTTGCATCAAACCTTTTCGCAGTCAAATACAACGAAAGTCTTTTTACAATAGACGGTCGCGGTTTTAGCAGGCCTCTGCAAATTGGAGGTGTTGAATCGCCTGTGTTCTTTGAGACAAAAGAAGGCAAATTCCTGTTTGGAGGCAATCCTTCAGCAATCCTGAGTTCCGCGAATATCGATTTTTTCGAATGGGTTCTGGAAGGCGATAAAAGAGCACGTTTAAATTTCACTAAAGATGGCAATTCATATAAAGTAAATTTGGAAACAACTGGTTTTAGTGAAATTATCAATTGGGGTTTTTCAATTCACGCGACCAAAGACGAATATTTTACAGGCATTATGGAACGAGTCGTTGACGGTGAACAAAAATTATCATGGGAGCCGGGAATGACAGAAGCAATGGACATGCGAGGACAAGTTGTTACAACTGTTGTAAAACCAACCGTATCTCTATATTGTCCATTTTATTTATCATCCCGAAATTACAGCGTATTTGTTGAAGGTACATGGCCGGGAACATTTGATTTCTGTAAATCATCTCCGAATCTTGTTCAGATTACTTTCGAAGGTCCATTTACTACTGTTATTATCAGCGGCGGTGAACCGGCAGAACTGGTGAAAGAACATTCTTTGAGAGTCGGCCCGACAATCGTACCGCCAAGATGGGCATTTGGAACATACAGATGGAGGGATGACCACACACAAAGAGAAAAATACTATGATGGAACACCTGTAGCGGCTCCTTACAACAGCGAAGTGGTTGAAGATATTCTTATGATGAAAGCTTTCGATATTCCACTGAGCATTTACTGGGTTGACAGGCCGTGGGCAAAAGGAATAAACGGATATGATGATTTTGAATGGGATCCCGACCGTTTTCCAAATGCTGAAGAAATGATTGGTTGGCTGGATAGTAAAAACATCAAATTTATGCTTTGGATAGGTCCATGGATTATGGGCGATATGGCAAAAGAAGCTTTTGAAAAGGGATACAGTGTCAAGGGACAATTGCTTGAACGTGATAAGCTGGAACGCGCTCTGATAGATTTTTCAAATCCAGCTGCGGTTGAATGGTGGCAGAAAAAAGGAATTGAGAAGATGCTGAACCAGGGAGTTAAGGGATTCAAGATGGATCGTGCCGAACAAATTATTCCCAACGACTATGAAAATAAAGCTTTTGATGGCAGAGTCTCAAGAGAATATCACAACGATTATCCCGTTATGTATGCAAAAGCAGCGCACGATATCTGCAAACTGGTTTACAGTGACGATTTTATAACAATGCCCCGAGCGGGTTACACCAACAGCAGCAGATACGCGGTTTTCTGGGGCGGAGACACTGGCGCGGGCATACCAGATAAAAAAACAATACCCGAAGCGCTGCGGTCCGCGATTATCGCTTTGCAAAAATCGGCAGTAATTGGTTTCCCGATTTGGGGTTCTGACACAGGCGGCTATACGAATATTACCGACCATGAGGTAACAGCCAGATGGCTTGCGTTCAGTTGTTTCTGTCCGATTATGGAAGTTGGGCCGACTGAAAATAAAGGATTTTGGGACCTCACAGAAGAGCCGCATTATGATAAACAGCTTATCGCTATCTGGAGGCTTTATTCGAAAATTCATGAGAAAATGATTGATTATTCCTTCCAGCAGGCAAAAGAAGCAGCAAGAACAGGTATGCCCGTCGCAAGGCCTTTGTTCCTGAATTTCCCGAAACAGCCGAAGGCATGGCAAGACTGGCAGACATATATGTACGGCCCGGATATCCTTGTTTCAGCAATTTGGGAAAAAGGTAAAAAGCAGCATTCGTTATATTTGCCTAAGAGCGAAAAATGGGTTGATGCGTGGGACAAAAAGAAAATTTATGACGGCGGTCAAACTATTACAATTGATACTCCGATTTATAAAATTCCAATATTTGTTCGTAAAGACGGAAATATAGACCTCGGCGACCTTAATAAACTTTATAAGGAATCAGTAAAAATCGCATCGAAAAAGCCGAACCTGAAAAAACTGCAGAAAAATGAGTTTTCTAAAAAAGTATTTAGAAAACAATTAACGTCAAATTAAGTATAATTTATAAGATACTTAATTTTAAGGATGTTAAATGAAAATTGAGCGTTTTTTGCTCGTTTTGGCGGTTTTGGCAGGAACAATATTCCTTATAAGATATGCCAACTCAAAAGAAAACAATTCCAGAATTGTTGAGGATAATATGTATAAAGAACTTACTCCCGAAGAAGAGCGTGTAATCATTCATAAAGGTACAGAAAGGCCTTTTACCGGCAAATATAACGACTTTAATGAACCCGGGCTATATCTCTGTAAAAGGTGCAATTTCCCATTATTCGAATCTGATTCAAAATTCAAATCCGAATGCGGCTGGCCGAGTTTCGATGAACAAATACCGGGCGCGGTAATTTCTCAAACAGACGCAGATGGTATGCGGACGGAAAATTTGTGCGCAAACTGCGGAGCGCATCTCGGACATGTTTTTAAAGGCGAAGAATACACTGAAAAAAATGTACGCTTCTGCATAAATTCTATTTCAATGGATTTTGTACCCAACGGCCAAAGAGCAATTTTCGCAGGCGGCTGTTTCTGGGGAGTTGAAAATCTTTTTGAAAATGTTCCGGGTGTTATTTCAGTAACTTCAGGCTACACCGGCGGAAAAACAGAAAAGCCGACCTATGAACAGGTAAGCAGCGGCAGAACAGGACACGCTGAAGCGGTCGAAATAGTTTTTGACCCGAATAAAACTAATTATGAAAAACTGACTAAATTGTTTTTTGAGATACACGATTTTACACAATTGAACAGACAAGGGCCTGATATTGGTCAGCAATATCGAAGCGGAATATATTATCTCAATGATAAACAAAAGAAAACTGCCGAGAAGTTAGTGCAGATATTAAAAGAAAAAGGATATGATGTAAAAACAGAGATAAAAGAAGCAGAAACTTTCTGGCCTGCCGAACAGTATCATCAGGATTATTATGAGAAGACTGGCAAAACGCCCTACTGTCACGTTCACAAGAAGATATTTTAGCTATTGCCAGAACGTACAATCAAGCAGCCAGAATTCGCTGAGTGCCTGTAAATCCTTAAAATTAATCCAGCCGTCATCCGTTACTTCAGCGGGGCTAACCGGATCATATTGCTGCCATGCCTCGGCGAGAACTATAAAATCGGCAAAATCAACTTTGTTGTATTGATCCATCACAGGGCAGCAACCTTTTAATCTTCCATCCCAGCCTGCAAGACGTGCAAACATCCACCAGCACGCCCGACCTTTAAGTACGCAATTAAGCCTCGACTGTGTTGTTGGAGTATCGCTGTGAGCACAGCTTGCGCAGCCGGTATAACCAGTAACGCCATTGCCGGTCGTCAACTGTTCAATTTCAGTTCCGGGATTCGCATTGCACCATTCTCGTGCCCAGTTGTTCGTTCTGCCGGGATTATAATCCAGATTGTCCCACATAGGTCTGTTGTAATAGTAAATGCCATCGGGGTCGTAGCTTTCAATATCGGCAAAATCAAACAGCACTCTATCGTATGTTTCGCAATGCGCTCTTATCTGCTCATTGCCAATATACAAAAATCCAGATTCAGGCTGTCCCTCTGCGTGGCCGGTCATAAAAATGAAAAAGACCGGATGCTCAGCGGCTCGCGGGTTTGTTCCGCCAACAGAATATTCGCTGACAAGAATTTCCATATTTTCGAGATAACGCGTGATATTGTGATTGTTCATACTACACCACGACCACATAATTACATTGATGTGATTATTGGCAGGATTGTTGAGAAGATTTCTGGTTCCTGTAACCCAGGGTGTAACTCCATAAGCATCAATGTAATCGCCAACGCTTAAATCAGCACATCCTGGTATACCCAAATCATCGAGATCTAATCCGCTTGCCCCATTGTCAGTCCAGTTATATTTAGTGCCGAAAGACGGAAAATTTTTTAGAGCATTCATACCGGTAATAAGCTGACTGCCGTGTGATGTATGCTGGTAAGCGATGTGCAAATCCTGTTTTACTTTTTCAATCCAATAATCTGGAATGCCGTTAAATTGTGCCGCCGAATTGTGATCAACGAGAATTTGCGCAAAACTTTGGAAAGAAAATATAGCTAAAACTAAAAATATTGTCCTCATATAGCCTCCTGAATTATCGCCTTCTATGGCAATATTATACCATTTCCGGATAAAAAGGAAAGCTAATTCTCAGGGTCGATTATTTGTAGGGTGCGTCTTTATAACTGACTTTTTCGTAAGCGCCTATCTGTTTTAATTGCGATTCGACTTTTTCCAAATCACAAACGATAACCGCATTTAGAGTTTCGGTTTGTATAAATTCACGAATAACGCTATTTACGTCGGAGACCGTAACTTTATTGAAATTAATTACTTCTTTCGATAAATCATCAATCGTAAATCCTCGCATAAACGAGCTTAAAATTTTATCGGCGACCTGAGCGGGCGATTCGAGCTGCAATGGAATTGCGCCTGAAATATAATCCTGTGCTCTTTGCAATTCGTCATCGGTTACGCCTTTATCGCTTAAATTTTGTATTTCTGACAGAATCAGCTTATAAGCGTTATAGAGTTCCTGATTCCGAGTTGAAGTGGTAATATTCAATACACCGTAGTTGGCATGAATATTTGTAAAACTGCCGATATGATAAGTCATCCCGCCTTTTGCCCTGACAGCATTTGTGAGTCTTGAAGAAAAATCTCCGCCGCCCAAAACATAATTAGCCAACTGATAATCGTAATATTTCGGATTCGTGCTGTTCGGCGCCCATTGATTTAAATAAATCACAGCCTGCGTCATACCGGGCTTATCAACAACTCTGATTTTGCCTTTACTTGAAAAATCGGAATTGGTCTTGAAGCGTTTTGGAATTTCTGCCGATTGCCATGAGCCGAATTGAGCAGTGATATCTTTGAGCATCTGTTCTGTCGAAAAATCGCCGATGACAAACACAACTGAATTGTTCGGTCGATAATAGTTATCATAAAAATTGCGGATATCTTTGATTTTTATAGACTGAATACTTTTCTTCGTGTTCGATCGTCCAAGCGGATCGCCCTTTTCAAACAGCACGCATCTGCCGTGATTAAAAGCGATTGTATCATTATCGGTTAAACCAATTTCTACGCTGTTAAGCATATCTTTTTTGATTCTGCTGAAACCATCTTTCGGAAATGATGGATTTAAAATTAAATCCGAAAAGAGATTCATTCCTGTCTGTGAAAATTCACTGAGAACATCCAAACCGAAAATGGCAAAATTCGGCTGAGGTGAAACGGTAAGACTGCTCCCGATGCCGGCAATTTCATCTGCTATCTGGTCGGATGATTTAGTTGTCGTGCCTTCCTGCAGCATACTCGAAGTAAAATCGGCAATACCTTCTTTGCCTATCGGTTGGTCGGCTCTTGCACCTTTGACAAGCACTCTGTAAGAAATTGTCTCCTGCTGGTGCTGTTCAATAAGCATTACACGCAGACCGTTGGGCAAAATTATATCCTTTATAGGAGGATAATGAATCGGCTGCTGGTCAGCACAAAGAACCATTGAAAATGAAAGCAAAATTAAAATGAAAGCATATTTAACATTTTTCACAGCATACCCTTAATTAAAAAGCGATTTGAAAAAACCCGCGATATTGGCAAGGAACATCTTATGGCGGGGTTCAAAATAAACCATTTCGACATTTTCTTTATTAAAATATTTGTTGGCGACACGAATAATGTCTTCCTGCGTTACATTCTCAATTTCTTTATCGAGCTTATAAAAATATTCATAATCGCCTCTGACCACCTGCGAATAACCTATAGTTGATGCAAGCTGGTTTACATAATATTTTTCAAATAGATTTCCGGCACGAATCTGATTTCTGATTTTCTTGAATTCTGCATCTTCGAGACCTGAAGTTTTTATTTTTTCAAGCTGATCCCAGATATTCTTTTCGACTTTTCGCGACATAGAGGGCAAATGCGCGGCTGCGAAAATTACAAGACCATTATTTGCACCTTCGATATATTCGCCTGTGAAATGTTCAGCAACTTTTTTCTCTTTAACAAGCGATCTCCAGAGACGCGAGCTTTTGCCGTCAACAAGACTATAGAGCAAAACCTCAAGAGCCGCCCTGTCCTCATCACGTGCACCGGCGGTATAAAAAGAAAGAAGACTGACCGGGACAGGAAGTTCTGTCGTGGATTTATTAACTACTGAAGCCCGTTTTGGCGAAAGAATTATCTCGGGTCGAGCAGGAATCGAAGATGAGTCTATAAAACCGAATCGATTTTCGACCATTTCGATAGCTTCATCAGCTTTAACATCGCCGACGATAACAAGCGTAGCATTGTTTGGCGAGTAATAAGTATTATAAAATTTCTGGCAATCCTCAACCGTGAAATTCTGAATATCTTCCATTTTACCGATTGGGCCGAATTCATAAGGATTATTGGAAAACAGAAACTTTCGAACATCTTTTTGGATTGCACCGATGGGATCGTTATCCACTCTCATCCGATACTCTTCCATTACAACCTGGCGTTCAGTATCGAGCACGTTCTGGTCTAATTTGAGCCAAACCATTCTATCCGCTTCGAGCCTTAAAACCAAATCGAGCTTGTCTGACGGAACTCTTTCATAATAGACAGTTCTTTCATCGGATGTATAAGCATTGCAATTACCGCCTGCCGCCTTAATCAATTGAAAATGTTCCTGCGGCCCGAAATTTTTCGAACCTCGAAACATCATATGCTCGAATAAATGCGCTATGCCTTTCAAACCATTCGGCTCATCGATGCTGCCGACGTGATACCAGACCTGAACGGAAACCACCGGCATACTGTCTTTTTCAAGAATCAGAACTTTCAGGCCGTTGTTCAAAGTATGCGAGACTATTTTTCCCTGCTGCTCGGCGGCGTGAGAATAATTCGTACTTACTATAAACAATAAAACTATAATGATTAATTTTGGGATTAATTTCATTTTGCTTCCTATTACTAATTATTTTACAAATGGACTTAGTTCTCTCAAACGATTTACGATAAGAGGCATTTTCTCTATGACAAAATCCACTTCTTCCTCGGTATTATATCTGCTTAAACTGAACCTTGTTGACCCATGAGCGGCTGTAAACGGAACACCCATCGCACGCATTACGTGGCTTGGCTCCAATGCTCCACTTGTACAAGCTGAACCGCTGCTTGCGCAAATTCCGAACTGATTAAGTAAAAGCAGAATCGCTTCTCCTTCTATAAACTCAAAGCTGATATTCGTCGTATTCGGCAGACGATTTATTTTGTCGCCGTTCAATTTCGCATCTTTGCAGGATTTTAGAAGCGCGTTTTCAAGCTTGTCGCGCAGCTTTTTAACTTTTGTGTTTTCTTCTTCCATATATTCAATCGCAAGTTCGGCCGCTTTGCCCAGTGCAACTATGCCTGCGACATTCTCCGTACCGGCTCGTCTGCCTCGTTCCTGGTGGCCCCCGATAATAAACGGCGATATCCTTGTACCTTTTTTAATATAAAGAACCCCGACGCCTTTCGGTGCGTGAAGTTTGTGACCGCTGAGACTTAGTAAATCGATATTGCTTTTATCAAGATTCAAAGGAATCTTACCAACTGCCTGAACAGCATCGGTATGAAAAACAACGTCTTTGGATTTTACAATCTCCGCAATTTTATCGATTTGAAAAATAACGCCTGTTTCATTATTTGCGTACATTATAGTTACAATTGCAGTATCGTCGTCCACTTCCGCTTTCAATTCGTCAAGATTGATTTGACCGTCCTTATCAACGCCGAGTTCCACCACTTTATAACCTAACCCCTGCAATTCTCTGCATGGTGCAAGAACGGCCGGATGCTCGACACGCGTAGTGATAATTTTTTTCTTTTCAGGATACGCCGCCAGAACGCCTTTTATTGCTGCGTTATCGCTTTCAGTCCCACAGCTTGTAAAAATAATTTCCGAACTGTCGCAGCCGATGAGTTTTGCAACTGATTCCCTGCTGCTTCTTATATAGTGCTCGACCTGGCCGCCGAAAGTATGCATACTCGAAGGATTGCCGTATAGTTCTGTCAAAAAAGGTTTCATTGCTTCGAAAACTTCCGGCGCTACCTGCGTTGTCGCGTTATTATCAAAATATATCACTCTTGACATTTGTGTTTCCTTACACTGTCTGTTCTTCAACAATTATATCTTCGCTGACGAATTCGTGCAGCCTTGCTTCAACAACGTCTTTCATTGTAAATTCCGCTGTCGGACATTGTGAACACATTCCGCGAAAAGCAACGATAACCTTGCTGCCTTCGACATCGATAAGGTCGATATCTCCGCCGTGAGCCTTCAATAGCGGGCGAATCTGTTCATTTATAGTTTTCTGGATTAGCTGAATTTTTTGAATATTCGTCAGTTTCTTGTGCGTCGGGACAGTTTGAACACCTTCTTCTTTTTTGCCCCGTACTTTGTCGATTATCATCTGGATTTCACCTCGGCAGGAACCGCATCCGCCGCCTGCTTTACAGTAATTGGTAACCTGTTCGACAGAATCGAGATTATTTTCGAGAACAACTTTTTCGATTTCTATATCGGTAACACCGAAACAGGTGCAAACAATTTTGCCTTCAACTTTTTTCTTTGCTTTTTCGCCATGGTAATTTGCAATTGCCGCCTGGAGCGCTTCCATTCCCATAACCGAACAATGCATTTTCTGTTCGGGCAAGCCGCCGAGTTTTTCAACGATGTCTTTATTAGTAATCTTTGACGCTTCATCAAGAGTAAGGCCTTTTATCATTTCGGTCATAATCGAAGCGGAAGCAATCGCGCTTGCGCAGCCGAAAGTTTTGAATTTAGCATCGGCGATTCTGCCCTCTTTATCCAATTTGAAAGTAAGTTTCAGAGCATCGCCGCAGGCAAGAGAGCCTTCTTCGCCGACGCCGTCCGGATTTTCAATCTCACCCGCGTTTTTCGGGTTAAGAAAATATTCCATAACTTTTGGATTATAATCCCACATAGTTTATTCCTTATTCCTGTGCTTTTTTCAATGCACTATCAAAATCTTCAATAATATCCTGAATGTGTTCTGTTCCTACAGATACGCGAACAAAGTCCGGACTTACACCGGCCGCAAGCTGCTCTTCTTCGCTCAACTGCTGATGAGTCGTACTTGCCGGATGAATCACCAGCGTCTTGCTGTCGAGAATATTGGCCAGATGACTGGCGAGTTTAACATTATTTATAAATTTCTCACCGGCCTTTTTTCCGCCTTTAATACCGAAGCCAAGCATAGCACCTTGCCCATTCGGGAAATATTTCTTCGCAAGAGCAAAATCGGGGTGCGATTCTAGTCCTGGATAATTAACCCAGCTCACAGCCTTGTTCTTTTCAAGCCATTTGGCAAGAGTCAAGGCATTTTCACAATGCCGTGGAACACGCAAATGAAGCGTTTCAATGCCCTGTAACAATAGAAAAGCATTGAACGGCGACAAACAGGCGCCCGTATCACGCAGCAATTGCAGTCTTGCCTTTAATATATAAGCGATATTCCCGAATTGTTCTACATATTTTACGCCATGATAACTTGCGTCAGGTTCGGTAAGTTCAGGGAATTTACTATTCGCCCAATTGAAATTTCCCGAATCGATAATGATACCGCCGATACTCGTACCATGGCCTCCGATGATTTTTGTGCAGCTATGCACTACGATATCAATGCCGTATTCAAATGGTCGAAACAGCATCGGTGACATCGTTGTGTTATCACAAATTACCGGCAGATTATGTTTGTGTGCGATGGTAACAATTTTTTCGAAATCTGGAATATTATTTTTAGGATTCCCGCACGATTCGATATAAATCAAACGTGTATTGTCTCTAATCGCCTTTTCGAAACCTTCCGGCTTTGACGGATCAACAAAACTTACATCAATGCCGAACTTTGCAAGGGTATGACTGAACAATGTAACGGTTCCGCCATAAAGTGTACTCGCAGAAACAATGTGCTGACCTGTTTTGCAGATATTCAGAATCGACGCTGTAATCGCAGCCATTCCGGAACTAAATGCAAGTCCCGCCACTCCGCCTTCCATCGCGGCAAGTCTCTTTTCGAGAACATCGGTAGTTGGATTCATCAATCTCGTATAAATATTTCCAAACTGCTTCAAACCGAAAAGGTCGGCAGCATGGCCTGTGTCCTTAAACACATAACTTGTCGTTTGATAAATCGGTACAGCCCTGCTTAACGTTGTCTGATCAACTTCATGACCTGCGTGCAAAGCTAAAGTTTCAAGATGATATTTTTTTTCTTCCATTTTTTACCCTTTCGGCAAAATGCCCACCATTCTTTCAAGAGCTTTTCTCGCTTTCTCAGCAATTTCGTCTGGTACTTTAATAACAAACTTATTGTCTTCCAAAGCGAACAATACTTTTTCAATCGTAATTTTTTTCATATTCGGACAAATAAATTTCTCCGAAGCCGGATAAAAAATCTTTCCCGGATTTTGTTTTTTCAGCGTATGTATAATTCCAATTTCTGTCGCGATAATAAACTCTTGACTTGCGCTGTTTTTCACATACTTCAGCATTTGGCCGGTACTCAAAAGAACATCCGCAAAGTCTCTTATTTCTTTCGGACACTCCGGATGAGCTAATATCATCGCATCAGGATGCTGATTCTTAATTTCTTTAACCGCATCAATTGTCGCAAAATGATGCGTCGGACAGTATCCCGGCCAAAGAACTAAGTCCCTGCCGGTTCTGTCTTTTACATATTGACCGAGATTTTTATCAGGCACAAAAATAATTTTCCTGCCGGCTTCAATCGAATTTACAACATCAACGGCATTGGAACTCGTACAGCAGTAATCACTTATCGCTTTTACTTGCGCGGAACTGTTCACATAGCAAACAACAACTGCATCGGGATATTTCTGTTTTAACTCTGCAAGCTGAGGCGCTGTAATCATATCTGCCATCGGGCAGCCGGCCGTTTTATCTGGAAGCAGGACAGTTTTATTGGGCGAAAGAATCGAAGCGGTTTCAGCCATAAACAAAACACCGCAAAAAACTATTACATCCGCGCTGTTATCTGCCGCCTTTCGGCTAAGTTCAAGCGAATCACCCGTAAAATCCGCGATATCCTGAATCTCACCTGTTTGGTAATTATGCGCAAGTATTATCGCGTTCTTCTTTTTCTTTATAGTATTTATTTTTTCAATGATGCTTTCGTTCATAGATTATTTTTTATCCTTCTTCTGAATGTAAACAAGCTCAGGCCGAGACATCATAACATTAACGCCCGGCGGAACTGAATCCTTAATCCAGACATTGCCCCCAATTGTCGAGCCTTTTCCAATTGTTATATTGCCGAGAATCGTGGCAGCCGCGTAAATCGTAACATCGTCCTCGATAGTAGGATGGCGTTTTACGCCGCGAAGACTCTGCCCTTTCGCAGGCGAAAGAGCGCCTAAAGTTACGCCCTGATAGATCTTAACGTTATTTCCTATAACAGCAGTTTCGCCTATAACAATCCCAGTTCCATGATCAATAAAAAATCTTTCGCCAATTTGTGCACCGGGATGAATATCGATGCCTGTTTCATAATGTGCGCGTTCACTCATAATTCTTGGAATCAGCGGCACGCCTTTTGAATGAAGCTCATAAGCTATTCTATGCGTTGTTATGGCTCGCAATCCCGGATAACTTAAAACTATTTCCTCAAAACTCGATGCCGCGGGATCGCCATCAAAAGCGGCCTGAATATCGGTTTTTATCAAACTTCGAATCATAGGTAATTGATTTAAAAGATGTTGCGTTACTTCCTGCGCCATTATATGGCAAGTTGCGCAATCAGCTTTTTTCAATCTGCATTGATGAAGCAATGCGCTTTCAATCTGTTCCGCAAGTTCTACCTCGAGTTTACACAGAATGTCTCCGACTACAAAACTTATGTTTGAAATCGTTACTTCCTTTGCGCCGGTATAACCGGGAAAAATAACTTCCATAAGTAAAACAAGAATATCATTGATTCTGTCCCGCAGAGGAAGGTTTTTCGTATCAATAAAGTTAATGCCGGAATCGGCTTCGTAAGTCTCTATCAAATCTTTGACAATCTTGTCAATGTTGTTTTGGCCCATATTCAATTCTCTTACTGAAACAATTCGGTTGAAATATAACGCTCACCTGTGTCACAGATAAATGTAACAATTACTTTTCCTTTGTTTTCTGGTCTGGCTGCAACCTGTAAAGCTGCGTGAATATTCGCGCCTGAACTAATACCTGCAAGAATACCCTCTTTAACCGCAAGCTGCTTTGCCATTTCAATTGCCTCTTCATTTTTGACGCATATAATCTCATCGATAATCGAAGTGTCAAGCACTTTCGGAACAAAGCCGGCACCAATTCCCTGTATTTTATGGGGTCCGGGTTGTCCGCCCGAAAGCACAGCAGAAGTTGCCGGTTCAACTGCGATAATCTTCGCTGAAGGCTTCCGTTCTTTCAAAACATTGCCGATACCTGTAATTGTACCCCCGGTTCCGACGGCGGCAACTAATATATCGATAGCTCCATCTGTATCATGCCAGATTTCCTCGGCGGTGGTTTTGCGATGAATCTCCGGATTGGCAGGATTATCGAACTGTTGAAGCATAATCGTATTGCCGGTATTGCTAACTATCCGAAGCGCCTCCTCGACAGCGCCTTTCATACCATCAGCAGCAGGTGTTAAAACAAGGTCGGCGCCGAAAATCTTTAAAAGCTTTCGCCTTTCTGTAGACATTGATTCGGGCATAACAAGCTTCAATTTATAACCCTTTACAGCACAGGCAAATGCAAGACCTATCCCTGTATTTCCGCTTGTCGGCTCGATAATGGTCGTATGCAAGTTCAATCTGCCCTGCTTTTCAGCAGCTTCAATCATCGCAAGGCCGATTCTGTCCTTTACAGACCCGCAAGGGTTAAAGGATTCCATCTTAGCGAGAATCTGCGCTTCTGTATTATTCAGGGAATTTATCCTTACAAGCGGGGTGTTACCTATTGTTTCCAGTAAGTTATTATAGATTTTAGCCATACAAACCTCCTAATTTGCCTAAATTGTCGGTTAGATTTGATAACTTGCTTTTTGCTTACTTTGTTCAGCTTCTTCTACAAGGTCGCCAAGTGTTTTACTGCTGAGAACGTTCAATATTGCCTCATTAACTTCCGTCCAGAGACGTCTTGTTACACAATCAGCATAGTTGGCACAAATAGCCTCATCTTCAACGCATTCTGTCGTAAGTATCGGCCCTTCAAGGGTTTTAAACACATCAACTAACGGCACATCTTGCGGCGGTTTGGCAAGGACGTACCCGCCGTGAGGCCCCCTGATACTTCTTACCAACCCGGCTGTTTTTAACATCGCTACAAGCTGCTCAAGGTACTTATTCGAAATATTTTGATGCTCAGCAATGACTTTAATCTGTAACGGCCCAGCTTTGTACGCCAAAGCAAGTTCGAGTAGTGCACGCATTCCATATCTTGTTCTTGTTGATAATTTCATAATTTACTCCTAAATTCCTATAGTTTTGGTAGTATATACAATTAATACGCAATTAGTCAATAGGTGTGCATAAAAAAAATTAAAAAAAATGCTTTTTTAACCCCTTTGATTATAACTACTTGACACAGTTTCGAATGGTAATAGAATATAATTTTATTTTAGTCCTAAAAAAGGTTGCGCTATGCAAGAAAAAACGTACCCGGAGTTGTCTTTGGAGCATCTCCAAAGACTGACCGACGATACTGGTATTATTCAGCATGCAAAATATATTATACCCGCCAGACAACATGGTTATTGTACGGATGACAACGCGAGAGCGCTTATTTTTATAACAAAATATTATAAACAAAATCCGCGGCCGGAAGCTTTAAAACTTTTTGAAATTTATTTGTCGTTCCTCTATCACGCTATTAAGCCTGATAAAACAGTTTTCAATTTTATGGACTATAACCGAAACTGGCAGGATGGCGAACCGGCTAATGATTCGATTGGGCGCGTAATCTGGGCGCTGGGAACGGTTATCGCAGACTGCCCCAACGAAGATTATATTCCAATGATCAAAGAATTTTTCACTGATATATCAAGTCATATTTCTTCGATACCACCGAGAAGTAAATGCTATGCGATTATCGGCCTGGCGGAATTTTTGAAAAAATTTCCAAATGATACGCAAATGAAAGACCTGCTTAAAAACGCAGCAAACACCATTGCGAGCCATTTTAACGACAGCGCAACATCGGACTGGCAGTGGTTTGAAGAAATTTTATCCTACGCAAACGCGATTATGCCGGCGGCAATGTACACCGCTGCGCTAACTTTAAATAATCAAAATTATCTCGATATCGCGGAAAGAAGCTGCTCGTTTATGCTCGAGCATACC
>MHXZ01000129.1 GCA_001825665.1 Planctomycetes bacterium GWF2_41_51
AACAAACAGAAACTCTGCCGCTTCGTGAATTTTTCTTCCCGGAAAAATCGGCAGCTTTTCTATCGATTGCTTAAGTCTTTTCCTGTTAATCCGAATGCCTTTGAGACGTTTATCAATATCATCAATTAAAATTTCATCCGGATTGTTCCAAAGACATTTGCCAAAGAAAATACCTCCAAGAGGTTTGTCCTTATCCATCGCAGGAACGCATGCAAGTACAATTCCCGCATGGCAAATCGTTATATAAGGCTGGCCTGTTTCAAAAGCCATTTTCATACCGCGCAGTCTGTCTTGCTGACAGCGTTTCAAACCAGCCGGGCTTTTGCGCACAATTTTACAAAATTCCGGATGACAGTCCCTGCTGCACGCAAAGGAAATATTCTTTCCTGCAATGTCAGAGGTTTCGAGCGGCAGTTCGAAATTTCCGCGAAATGCAGCTTCTACTTTTGAAAAATTTTCTTTTGTAAACAGTTGTTTTTCCATTTTTTCTATTTATTATCTTTTCGGCCTAATATACCCCAAAAAATTAATTTTAGCACTATTTTGCTAAAAAAGCTATAATTATTTTATAATAAACAACTTACGGAAACAATAATTCTTACATTTTAATACAACCTTATACTTGTAAATTCGACCTTTGTTCACTATAAATACGCTATGAAACCACTTTACATTAGCGCAACAGGTCAGGACAGCGGAAAGACCGCCGTTATTTGCGGTCTTATTCAGCATTTACGTAATTTAGGACATAAACCAGGCTATTGCAAACCGGTAGGCCAGCGATATGTAATGTATGAAGGCCACAGTGTCGATGAAGACGCCGTGCTTGCGCTTCAGGCTTTCGGCTTTAAAGACCAGCCGCAGGATATGAGTCCTATCGCAGTTGCCGAAGGTTTCACTTCAAAGTTCATCTTAAATCCGGACGTCTCACCTCTTGAAAAACAGATTATCAATAGCTACAACAAGCTAAAAACAGAGCATTCGATGATGATAGTTGAAGGTACCGGCCACGCCGGCGTAGGAAGCTGCTTCGGTCTTTCCAACGCGCGTGTCGCTCAAATGCTCGATGCAAATGTCGTGATAGTCTCTTCAGGAGGAATAGGCAGACCTATAGATGAAATTAATCTGTCACTTGCCCTCTTCAATAAATATAACGTTAATGTAATTGGCGTAATACTAAACAAAATTTTCGCCCAGAAATTCGAGAAAGTCAAATCAATCGCCAACAAAGGACTCGAACTAATTGGCACAAAACTTGTCGGAACCATCCCCTACGATTCGGAATTGTCTTATTTTTCCATTGGACAGGTCGCCGAAGAATTCGGCTATCAGGTCTTATGCGGAGACAAATTACTTTCCAATAAAATCGAACATACCGTCGTTGCCGCTATGGAACCGCAGAATGTTTTGAAATACATAGAGAAAAATACGCTGATAATCACCCCCGGCGACCGCATTGATAATATCCTGCTAACGCTTGCCCTCACAGAATCTATTGATTATCACGAAAAATTATGCAGCGGCGGCCTTATACTCACCGGCGGCCTCAAACCACATTCGACAATTTTATCGCTTCTATTGAAAAGCAATATCCCTGTTCTTTTTACAAATGAAGACACTTTCTCCGTTTCTTCAAAGATGAAGGATTTGCATTTTAAAATCCGCAGCGATGACCACAACAAAATCGCCCGCACGTACGATTTACTCAAAGGTAATGTTGATACCGATTTGATTCTGAAATCTTTATCTGCTTAACTATTTCTTATTGGCAATTTGTATCTATTGGATGGCTGCACTTCAGCCAGTCATCTGCAAATATCACAAAATCATCGAAATTGACTTCACTGCTTGCGTCTATATCAGCATACATCGGCTCTGTACTTTCCAGCCATTCAAGCGAAAGATTCTGCAAGTCAGTTAAATCTGCGTAACAATCGAAGTTAATATCACCTCTATACATCGTCTTGCAATTGTATATTACTGCACTGAAATAATATCCTGATGAAATATCAGTATAGGTGTCACCGGCTGGTGGTATTATTTGGTTATAATTATTAATGCCCCACCCCGCAACAGTACCATTTCCTCTAAGCGCCAGGTTACTGCTGTTGCCCGCCGCAATAGCGACATAGTTATTTCCTGTTGGTGGCAAATTTGTAGTCGTACTGCTCTGTCCCCATGCAACAATACTGCCGTCAGATTTCAGTGCCAGGCTGTGCCAGAATCCGGCCGATATATCGATAAAATCATTACCGCTCGGCGTATCGGAAACCTGACCATAAGTATCATTACCCCATGAACAAATGCTTCCGTCGCTGCGCAATGCAATACAATGATTCATATTAGCTGATATCGCAATAAAATCGTTTCCTGCCGGTACAACAAGCTGATTATAATTGTCCCTGCCCCAGGCTATTATTTCCCCGCTTTCTGTTAATGCGATGCTGTGGAAATAACCAGTAGCGATAGCCGCAATATCATATCTTAACGGCGGACTTGCCTGCCCATAATCGTTCAGACCCCAGCCGACAACAGACCCATCTTGCTTTAATGCAAGGCCATGCTGACATTTTGAAGAAATCACTACAAAATCCGTCCCGGCTGGTATCCCGCTTACCTGGCCATAATCATCTTTGCCCCATCCAACTATTGTTCCATCATCTTTCAATGCGGTTGCATGATAGTATCCCGCCTCGACCTGAACATATCCCCCACCTGAAGGCTCACCATCACTTTGATGGTAAACGTTATAGCCCCACACATTTAGCAAACCAAACGGGTCACATTTATCTCCTCGTCCATTTTCGTCAAAATCTTCCTGTTGCGGATTATACATACGAGGGCAATTATCATAATTGTCACACGCGTTGTCGTTGTCTATATCTGTATCATACCATGAATACGGATTAATATCATCTCTGCAAATATTGCAACGCTGTATCGGATGCGATTCTCCTCTCGAGTAACAAATCGTTCCTATAAGGCATTTGCCTTCGATTATTGTATGAATTGTTGTCCCGTTATTGCAGGTGTCCGTAGTACATGATAGCCAGTCATTTACTCCCGGATTCGTATTGTCATTATACCACTGTGTTTTGTATTGGCTGCCCATATCGTCTCTGCATTCCTGGCATGGATTTGAAGGATTTAACGTTCCGCGAGAATAACAGCTGCCATTGATCAGGCAATACCCGCTGTTGAGGGTGTATGTACAAGACCCATCGCCATTGCATGTATCCGTCGTACACGCTAATCCATCATTACATGTATATGCTGTTGAAACGCAGCTTCCGCTTGAGCAGTGATCGCCGTATGTGCAGTTGCTTGCGTCATTGCACGAATTAGAATTATCATTATACCATTGAGTCTTATATTGACTGCCCCAATCATCCCTGCATTCCTGGCATGGATTAGCCGGATTGACGGCATATCTGTTATAGCAAACGCCATTAATAAGGCATTTGCCTGACTGTATATTATATGTGCAGCTTCCATTGCCATTACATATATCCGTTGTGCAAGTCAATCCATCATTACAGGTAAATGGCGTTCCCCCGCATGTCCCATTCGAACAAACATCATTACGCGTGCAGGAATCTCCGTCATTACAGCTATTCATAGAATTTGACCAAGTCGTTTTGCTTATAGAAGGAATACAGCTTTGACACTGATTTGACGGACTTATTGTTCCTGGTGCTATACATTGGCCATTTATAAAGCAATGTTCATTGTCAATTGTGTGACTGCATCCGCCATCACCGTAACAAGTGTCAATAGTGCATTCAAGACCGTCATCGCAGGAATATGGAACTCCGGTACATGTACCGCTTACGCAGTAGTCATCCTTCGTACACGACACACCATCATCGCATGATAAATTATTATTGTTAACCCAAGCATGTGTGCTTACAGACCAATTACACTGCTGGCAGGGATTTTCAGGATTAACATCGCCATTTTCATAGCACTGGCCATCTATAATGCAATGGTTAGGTACTCTGTAATGCTTGCAGTCCCCATCCTTACAGTCTATTGTGCAATCTAAACCATCATCACAATATTCTGCATATATTGTGGAGCAATATCCGTTCTTGCAATTACCAGTTGTTACGCAAGCCATACCTAAATAGCAGGATAGGTCTTCATTTACGGGGGTAAGCTTATATTGATTCTGGCTTGGATCGCATACCGAGCATTCTCCCCAAAGTTCCACGCCTGCCACAGCACACTGATAATAAGTCTGCATTTTAATTAGACAGAAATTGGGCTTAGCGATATGAACGCAATATCCATCTGCGCCGCAGTAATCTACACTGCATCCCAAATCAAGATCGCAGTCGCTATCTTCTGTACAGCTTTCAGTTTGTGTTGGCGCATTTACTATTTCGCCGCTTAAATTGGTCGCGTCTTGTCCCAGTGTTTCTGAATGTTCTACACCTAAAGATTCAACTGAAATACTCGGCTCTGCATTCTGAGGAACCAATTGACTCCACAAACTTCTTCCATCCGAAATTGTTGAAGAAATTATCGTGCCTTCACCTTCAATCAAAAATCCTTGCGGCACTGAGCGTATTCCATAAGTTTGTGAAATTTTATATTCACTGTCTGGGATGATATCGAATTTTGCTTCGTATTTTTGTTTAAATTCCGTTGCTTGCTCTGCGTTTGCGGAAATAACCATCACAACTTTTAAATCGCCGTCTTGAACTATCGAATTGAGCAGCGGAACTTTCTTTTTGCAATGCGGACAGCCCGGACTTGCGAACACAAGCAGCAGGTTCTCGCCTGCATAATCGTTAAGATTGATTGCTTTACCGGAAAGTTCAGTTCCATTAAACATAGGAGCATTGAATCCATTTCCTGTGCCGTATGACTCTATCGATGATTCATTAGATCCGAAAGAAAAAGAGGAAATAAAAAGCAAGATTAATACCAAAAAGCTGAAATATCCATTTTTAGTTGTAAATGTCATTATTCATTGCTCCTGTTGTTTAAAAATCATTGACAATTCGCATCTAACGGATAACTGCAAAGCATCCAGTCTTGCGCAAATATCACAAAATCATCAAAATCAACTTCGCCGCTTACGTCTATGTCAGCATACATAGGTTCTGTGCTTTGCAGCCATTCGAGTGAAAGAGTCCGCAAATCTTTTAAATTCGTATAGCAATCAAAATTAATATCACCCGCAATTATATTTCTGCAATTCATAATTGCTGTATTAAAAGAATCTCCCGATGAAATGGCTGTGTATGTGTTACCCGCAGGCAATGGACTTGTTTGCCCATCATAATTTTCGCCCCATGCGACAAGAGTCCCGTCAATTTTCAGCGCAAGATTATTATTATATCCCGCAGAGATCGCGATATAACTATATCCAATAGGCGGCTTATTATAGCTTGTGCTGTATGCGCCCCACGCGACAATGCTTCCATTGGATTTCAATGCAAGGCTATAACCTACACCGGCCGAGACAGCGATAAAATCATTTCCTGTTGGCGTATTGGATACCTGCCCGGAAACATTGTAGCCCCACGAGACGATAGTCCCATTCTCACGAAGCGCGACACTGTGATTATCATTTGCCGATATCGCGACAAAATCATTTCCCGCAGGCACGGTTCGTTGACCATAATAGTTATCTCCCCACGCTATAATATTCCCCGCTTCCGTAAGCGCGATGCTGTGAAACATTCCTGTTCCGATAGCAACTATATCATTCCTTACCGGCGGACTTGTCTGACCATAATCGCTGCTTCCCGCCCATGCAACAACTGAACCATCTTCCTTTAATGCAAGACAATGGTAACAGCTTAATGAAATCGCGACAAAATCACTTTCGATTGGTCGATAACTTCTTTCGCCATAACGATTCTGTCCCCATCCAACGATAGAGCCGTTTTGTTTCAATGCGATTGAACTGCTGATACCCGCCTCAACCGCGATATATCCGCCATCTATCGGCGCCGCATCGGTTTGATGATAATCATTTTGTCCCCACGCCCTGATTAATCCCATCGCATCGCATTTATCACCTTTGCCGTCCTGGTCCCAATCTTCCTGCTCAGGGTTAGAAATTTTGGGACAGTTATCGCTGCAATCATCAACCCCATCATTGTCGCTGTCCGCTGGCCCCCAGCTTGTTTGATACTGCTGCCCTAAATCATCTCTGCATGCCTGACATGGATTATTTGGATTTATATCGCCTCTATTATAACATTGATAATTTATTACACAATGGCCCTGCACAATAACGGAAGTACAGGTGAAATCTCCATTGCATACATCCGACGTACAGCTTAATCCATCATTGCATGTGAATGCTGTCGATTCACAAGTGCCATTTTGAGTGCAATGATCGTCATAAGTGCAGGGATTACCATCACTGCATGGCAATTCGTTGTCATTCGACCATTGGACTTTATTCCATTCGGGTTTGCATCGTTGGCATTGATTTAGCGGGTTCACAGTTCCAGCTTCTATGCATTGCCCATTTATTAAACAATGTTCATCATCAACTATATGAAAACAGCCGCCCTGTCCATCACACACACTATATGTGCAGATATATCCGTCATGTTCACCTATGCAGGAATATGGCGTTCCAACACAAACTCCATTTAAATAATGGTCATTATATGTGCAGGGATTATAATCATCGCAAGGCAATGTGTTATATGACCAATCTGTTTTGCTGATTTCCGGAATACAGCTTTGAGTAGGATCACTTTGCTTTACGGTTCCTGCCGCATAGCAATACCCGGATATTAAACAATGCTCATCATCCACTGGAAACGAACAGATTCCATTTCCGTCGCATATATTCAAGGTGCATGGAATATCATCATCACATACATAAGTTGTATTTCTGCAAACATTATCTACGCATAGATCCCATGTGCAGTCGTCATCATCCTCACACATCCAGTGGCCTTGGCAAAATTCTCCAGTCATCAAGATTTCTTGAGGCCTGGCGATTTCCAATGTATTTTTTCTTGCCTCAATTCCAATTTTGTTTTCAATTGAGCCTAATTGACTCCAGATACTGCTGCCGTCTGAAATAGTCGAAAAAGTAATCTTACCTTGTTCGATTAAAAATCCCTGTGGCACAGACCGTATCCCATAAGTTTGTGAAATTTTGTAATCGCCATCTGCGATGATATCGAATTTTGCGTTCTGCGTTTGTTGAAATTCCGTTGCCTGCTGCGGGTTTGCAGAAATAACCATTACAACTTTCAGATCGCCGTCTGCGACAATCGAATTGAGCAGCGGAACTTTCTTTTTGCAATGCGGACAGCCCGGACTTGCGAACACAAGCAGCAGATTCTCGCCGGTATAATCGTTAAGACTGATTGATTTACCGGAAAGTTCAGTGCCCTTAAACAAAGGAGCATTAAACCCATTTCCAGTTCCGTATGTTTCAATCAATGATTGATTGAACCCAAAAGAAAATGAGGAAACAATAAGCAGACATAACACAGATAAGCGGAAAAATTTTCTTTGAAGAAAGTTCATTTGTATTTTTCTGCTTTCTCTGATTCTATTTATTCATGTCAGTATTGATTTTTTATTTAATTTTGCGATTACGTATAAACAGCGGCAAAGCACTGAACAAAACCAGTGTCATTGGTTCCGGCACTGTATAATTATATTTTATAGTCCAATCCATACTCGTACTTGATGCCGCGACAACTGTATATGGATAATGGTATGTTGAAACCCAGGTAACCGCCAAATCTCTCGGATTGAAAATTAATTCCGCGTTTCCTGTTCCAGTGAACATTGCCTTATCAACGGCCGATGTAAGTGTACCATTTACAGGTGTTCCGCCGAAAGCTTCGACAGTATAAACCACTGTTTCACTTGGCGCAACACCGTATGTGCCGTAATTTGTTGGCGTTTCGTTTAGCGACACATAATAAGAATTATCCGGCAAATAAAGCCTGACCATTCCGCCATAATCACATGAAAACGCGTCATAACCGTCGCCGTTGTTCGTTGCCGATATCGTCCCGCTCGATGTAGTAGTAAATGAGATTGTAATTGAATCGAGCGTGCCCAGACTTGAATTGAACAAAGGCACATTAAAAGCCTGCGATGAATTGTTAGCTATCGCCGGAATTGTTCCGCTGTGTGTTATTAATTCACCGAAACTGAAACTTGCGCAAAACAAAACTATAATTAATAAATTTTTCTTCATTTCCTGCCTTCCCAAAAATTAAAGTTATAGTATACCGTAAATAGGATGCTAAAGCAAGCCTTTTTGCAAATAGTAGAAAAGCAAAAAAGTTCATTATTTATATCAAAATAGCGGTTTTCAGATGAAATCGTATTATTTAAAAGTTTAACCGCTCGACCCGACAAAACTCAAAGACTTTGCAAATGTATGAAGTAAAACAGTTTATCGCGCGCCTTTCTTTTTCCTGCCAGTCAATATAATACCCCCGAATGCCAATAGCGTAATCATCGCCGGTTCAGGAATTGCCATAGTGCTGCCGTCACCAAAGCGAAGCTGCTCGACATCAACTGTCCGCATCCAACCCCCGCCCGCTACGGTAATCTGAAATCCCGTCATAGTTCCGATAGTAACGTTGGGCGTTATTGTAATATCTTCCGCGGTTATGCCGTTTAACTCGATAGTGTCAAATTCGCTGCCGCCTTCGATAATATCCTGGTCGTGCCCCGCTGAATAACGGAATATGTCGTCACCCGTTCCGCCCCATAGATGGTCATCGCCATCACCGCCGATGATTATATCAGTTCCCGGCCCGCCATCTACCAGGTCATTGCCAAGGCTGCCATCAAGATAGTCCGCTCCCGCATTGCCCCAGATAATATCATCGAGTGCGCCGCCATAAACTGTCGTATCCCCCAGCACAATGGTCGCATCCGCTAAAATGACTATATCGCCGCCGTTACCGAAGGTCAAAGTCTCTATATTAACAACCATCTGGACACCGAAAGCATCACACAGCATCACGACATCCCCGTAAGCCGTTCCGTACAATGTATCGCTGCCGCCCAAACCGTCATAATATGAATCATTAATATATTTCTCATCGTCAATCGCAACTGTGTAGCCCGAATACGGATTAACCAGCGTCGCCGTGAACTGCCCGAGATGGCCGTTCCCGCTTAAATAAAAAGTATTATTATTGTTGTCGCCGGTGTAAACTCCCGCACCGGCTGTTGCCGCAAATGCCAAACTCAAAAGCATGATATGCAAAAATTGCCTCATTAATAACAACGTTGATAAAAAGAAGTGACTTGTTCATTTTTTTACCTCTTAAAAAGTTTCTAAACTATTCAAAACGAACAAAACTAAAAAATACTTAGCGAACCCGCCCCTCTGGCAAAATAGATGCGCGGTTCCCGTTTTTTATCAGTAAAGCCCTCGTTCAAAGTGTCATAACAACTTACATAGTGTTACGTCAGATGGTATAGGGAAAACTCATTAACTTTGTATAGGACTTACTCTAAATAAACTAAGACAGTCTATTTTTAAATTCCTGTTCCGAACTTATCGAAATGGTTACAGCGTTCCTCACAATTCAAAATTAAAAATTTCCTCCTCACAAAAATCCAGCAGCTTCATCATTGGACGTTGAGCTCTGTAGAAAAGCTCTGAAATTTTTCCTATTTTAACTTGCGCCAAGCCCTCGTTTGCTATATACAATCGAGGATGAGCAATACTA
>MHXZ01000130.1 GCA_001825665.1 Planctomycetes bacterium GWF2_41_51
AAAGATGGAATAATATATTTGAATGCCAAAGAGCTAAAATAATCGTAAGTGCATTGAAATGCACATAAAAATACTAATTTTTAGAGATACCCATTAGTTTTATTTTCTCCGGGAAGAGTAAAACTTTTTGCAGCCTTTGCTTTTTCAATTTTAGCATCGGGCATATTAGTTTTTTTGTTTTTCCCGGGAACTGCCAAATGATGCACAGCATGGTCGAAGGAAGTCAATTTTTGATTTTTTGTTTCAGATGTATGAGCTTTATGCTCAAATCTGCTATCGTTTTTAACGGCGGATGAGCCTTCGACAAGTCTTGCTAAATCCTGTACTATCAGGCTCATCTGTTCTGCCTGCGCGTTGAGTTCTTCGGATGCACTGGCAGATTCTTCAGCGTTTGCAGCGTTCTGCTGCGTAATTTTATCCATCTGAGCAACAGCAGTATTGACCTGTTCAATGCCCTGCGCCTGTTCAGATGATGCGGCAGCAATCTCACCGACAAGGTCAGAAGTTTTGCCGATGCCCTGCACTATCTCTTCAAGAACTTTTCCGACTTCATTAGCAATATCGACGCCGTTCTTGGAATTTTTCACTGATTCTTCAATGAGATTTGCGGTATTCTTGGCGGCCTCTGCGGAACGAATCGCAAGATTTCGTACCTCCTCGGCAACAACCGCGAATCCTTTGCCGGCTTCTCCTGCACGAGCAGCTTCAACAGCGGCATTAAGCGCCAACAAATTAGTTTGAAAAGCTATTTCATCGATGACTTTGATTATCTTGGCAGTCTGGTCAGATGATTTTTGTATATCCTTAATTGCGGTGCTCATTCTGTTCATTGCCTCAGAGCCATTGTTTGCGGCCTTGCGAGCCTGACCTGAAAGCGCATTTGCCTGCTGAGCATTATCGGCATTGTTCTTTGTCATAGAAGACATCTCTTCGAGACTTGAAGATGTTTCCTCGAGACCTGCGGCCTGTTCTGTAGCACCTTCAGCAAGAGATTGCGAAGATGACGAAACCTGCCCGGCGGCCGATGAGACCTGCTGCGAGCCATCAACAAGCTGGCGGATAATCTCAGTGATTCTTTTTACCAGACCGTGAGAAATCAGCCACCATGTAAGTATTGCAAGCATTAATGATATTCCACAAACAGCGGAAAGTGCAATCTTGTTCTTGTTGCCTATCGCAACTGTCTGATCTCTTGCTTCATAGAATTCATCGGTATATGAACCAACGCCGATAATCCAATCCCAAGGTTCAAAATACATTATCCTCGCAATTTTTTCGCGGGCAACGGTATCGCCATCATTTTTCCATGGGTATCGCTGCTCGACGATTTCACCCGATTTTGAAGCAAGTGCCTTTTTACATATTTCCTGAATGAATAATGAGCCGCCTGCATCCCTGGCTTCCCAAATGTTATCGCCGTCACGTTTTCCATCTTTTGAAATAACATAATGCCCTGCTGAATCGAGAACGTAAACATAACCGGTTTTTCCGACTTTAACGTTCATAATTGCAGTTCGAAGCGTTGTGGTACTATCCTGGGGAATACCGACATAGAGCATTCCAATAACTTTTTTATTAGAGTCGAAAACAGGTTCATAGGCAGTGATATACCATTTGTTTACAACGAAAGCTCTGCCGCTGTAATGTTTACCATCCAAAACCGCTGAAAGCACCGGATTGGTTTGTCCATCAGGATTGTTTTTTGGTATATATGTACCGATGGCTCTTTTTCCATCGAGAGTCTGTACATTGGTGCATATTCGAAGCATATCTCCGGCATCATTCATTTTTTGAAAAATCGTACAAGTAGCACCTGTCATACGAAATACTTCATCAACTATGGGAGATTCTTTGGTTATTTCGGTATTTTGACCAAGCCAGGTATTTCCGGCTATAACCTTTGGAAGCTGCGTTTGCGTGGAAGTCTTGTTAAGCTGATTAACAGCATTCCAAACAACCATTTCATTTGATTCAAAGGTTACATTTGATTTTTTAAGAATTTCCTGAGCCGCAGAAAGACATTTGTCCATGTGCAGCTTTAAAAATTCTGCCTGATTTGTGCACATTCCATGAACATTTTGTGCTATATGGTCGAGGTCTGCAAACGCAAGTTCTGTCGCAGATTTTTCTGCAACCTTAACCATTTTCTGGTTTCCCACAAATGTTACAGCAGATACAATTAACAACGGTATTATTGTTGCCAGTATCCCCGTAACTACAAGCTTGGTACTTAATTTCATGTTTCTTTTCATTTTAATTCTCCTAACTATTTGGATTACTTTTTGCTTTACAATTGTCCAACATTTAAAAGTTCGCTGCTGCCGAGCACTTTATCGATGTCGAGCAAAATCTTTACTGATTCCCCCACTTTGCCCATTCCGAGTATAAAATCGGTTTGTACAGAGGAGCCAACCTGAGGCGCATCTTCGATGTTTTCACCGCTGATATTCAGCACTTCCTGAACATGGTCAACTATGATGCCAGTGCTGAATCTGCGTTCGCTCTGACAAATTTCCACGATGATGATGCAGGTTTTCTCTGTGACTTCTGCGGTTTCCATATTGAATTTGGTTCGCAAATCGACGATGGGGATAATCTTACCTCGTAAATTGATAATGCCTTTTACATAGTCAGGCATTTTCGGCAGATTGATAATATCAATATAGCCGACAATTTCACGAACCTTCAGGATTTCCAATCCATATTGCTCGTTCCCAAGAGCGAAAGTAAGATATTTGCCTTCTTTGGCGCGCAGAGTTTTATCGGTTTGCTCTTTTTGAACTGTGAGAACTGACATTTTAATCTCCTCCCAATCTACTATGGATACTTTTAGTTATTCGATAAATGTAAATCGACAATAAAGCATACGAACTTTTTTGTTTTTTTACAAATATGTAGAAAATTTTTAGAGGGCCGATAAAAGCGATTTTAAAATCCGTCAAATGCACCAAGAAACGCAAAAATGCAATATAGTTTTTTAACGAATTTCGGGCAGATTTGCGCCATACCAGCTTTTAAATGTACAAAGATTATTTTGCGCAACAAGAAGGAGTTTTTTGCGCAAATCCATTCAAAATAAGCAGTTAAGTTTGATTAAAAGATGTGTCTTTGTTAAGATTATACAAATAGAACATTTTTGTTTTTAGGCGGAATAATGAAGAAATCATACTTTTTGACGGGACTTATTATAGCCATTCTTACTCTTTCAGTTCAAGCCTTCGATAGTGCGCCTATTGGTTGGGCAAGCATGGGCGGCGGCACGACAGGCGGAGCGGGCGGCATGGTAGTCACAGTCAACAACTCCACGGATTTTATTTACTACGTACAGCAAACTAATCAAGACCCGTACATTATTTGTGTAAGCGGTAATATCAATCTCGGCGGTTCGAGCATTCGCGTCAGAGGCAATAAAACAATCATCGGTTTGCCGGGCTCGCATATTACCGGCAATTTGAAGAGCTTCAGAGCCGAAGAAGGCAACAACATCTTCAGGTTTCTGGATATGGACAACAAGGCGAAGGTGGGTGATGGGGACTGTATCACCATTGACGAGGCCAGCAATATTTGGGTCGACCACTGCACATTTACTGACGGCGGAGACGGTTGTGTCGATGTCAAAAACGGCGCTGATTATGTAACTATCTCCTGGTGCAAATTCCAGTACACCGACGCAACCCATAATTACAGCAACTTAGTCGGGCATTCAGATTCCAACGCCGGCAAAGATATGGGGCATCTCCTTGTCACTTTCCACCATAACTGGTATACAACTTTGTGTCACGAACGTATGCCTTCAGTACGTTTCGGAACGGTTCATATATACAATACCTTTTTCGACTCTCCCGGAAATAATTATTGTATCCGGACGCGTTTGTACGCACAGTGTCTCGTAGAAAATAATTATTTCAAAAAAGTCGGCAATCCATGGGAACGATATGTAACTTCGGCAGGAGGCGACCCCGGTCTGCTGCACGCATCAGGAAACATTCTTGATGATGTTATATGGCATGTTGGCAGCGATTCTGACGTTGTTCTAATTGACGGCACAGATACCGTTTTTACTCCGCCATATGCATATACACTTGATGACGCGGAAGATGTTCCTGCCCTGGTTCAATATGGCGCGGGGGCTGACGGTAAAGATGGATTGCCGCCGCATTGGTGGTTTGGTATGTACGGCGATTTCGATAAAAGCGGGTTTGTCGATGTAGATGATTTCGCAACATTCGCTAATTACTGGAAAGCATCTAATTGCGAGCAGCTTTGGGACGCGGATTATGACGAAGATTGCAAAGTTGATAATTATGAACTTAGCCTGATGGCTGAAAACTGGCTCTATATAGCACCAGATGTTACCGCCCCCGCTGTTCCAACAGGATTCGGCGCTTTTGCAGGCAATGGCGTAATATCGCTCGATTGGGATGACAACAGTGAAGAAGATCTGGCAGGCTATAATATTTACCGCTCGACAACATCCGGCAGCGGATACACAAAATTGAACGGTTCACATTTGAGTAATTCCGATTATACAGATAACAGCGTAATTAACGAAACCACATACTATTATGTTGTTACAGCAGTTGACGAATCTGAAAATGAATCGGGCTATTCCAATGAAGTTTCCGCATATCCAAGCATCGGAAGTGCGAGCGTTACCATACAGGAAAACACAGCAGGCTTCTGCGGCGTGGAAGGAATTATCGATACCAAACACGCAGGCTATACGGGTTCAGGCTTCTGCGATTCTCTTAATCAAAACGGCGCGGGAATCAACTGGAACGTGAATATACTCGCAGACGGAATTTATACGTTTACCTGGCGATATGCACTGCTTTCTGGTGACAGAACAGCAAATCTGCTGATTAACGGTTCAACGGTTCTGTCAGGCATAAGTTTTCCGGCAACGGGCGCGTGGACAGCATGGAACACAGTTTCGACATCGCCGGTAATATTAACAACCGGTGTCAAAACTATAAGATTGCAGGCAACCACAAGTAACGGTCTGGCAAACATCGATTATATAAATATCGCAGGTGAAAATTTGATGCCTGCCGGATGCCAATAATATTTTTTTTAAGGGCTGTAATGAAAAAGTTTTTTTTACTTTCCATATTATTTTTGCTTTTATTTTTTTCGGTTGATGCTTTGGCAATAACTGCGGACGGCTGGGCAAGTCAAAACGGCGGAACAACCGGCGGCGCGGGCGGAACCGTTGTTACTGTTACTAATGCCGCAGACCTTGAATATTATGCCGAACTTGGGACTACGCCATACATCATTCAAATATCGGGCACTATCACAATCGGGACTGGTCTTCTCGAAATCAGTGCCAACAAAACCCTCATAGGTATAGGTCAGAATCCGACTCTCGTAGGAAATGTAGGTTTCCGGAATCGTGATGGAAATATAATTATTGAAAATCTGAACATCACCAATCCTTATGCAGGGAGTTCATACGACGGCATCAGTTTAAAGCAGGAAATACACAATGTCCTTGTTACCAAGTGCAATATCTATGACTGCGGTGATGGCGGTTTCGATATTACCAACGAGTCCGATCTCGTTACAGTCTCCTGGTGCAAGTTTTACTTTAGCACTTCTCCACCAGACCCAGCCCACCAATTTATGTGTCTTGTTGGTTCCAGCGATAAACAAACCGGCGATATTGGCAAACTCCGTGTCACTTACCACCACAACTGGTGGGCGAACAACGTCAAAGAAAGAATGCCTCGCGTCCGCTATGGACAGGTGCATGTCTATAATAATTATTACAGTAATCTCAAAACAGGCGGCTACTGTGTTGGTGTAGGCTGCGGTTCTTATATTCGTGTCGAGAACAACTATTTCAATACCGTGCCCAATCCATGGAAAAATTATTACACCGGAGAAACCGACTGCCATAGTGCAGGTCACATAGGCTGGAACACAGGAAATATTTTTTATAACTGCACGCAGCCGACATGGGCGTCAAATGAATACTCCACAATTTTCACGCCGCCGTATGAATATACGCTCGATGATGCGGCAGATTTGCAGGCAATGGTTACAGCTTATGCAGGCGCGGGCACGCCTTATCCGCCCCACTGGTTGGAAACCGTTTACGGCGATTTCGACAAAAATGGTACAGTAGATATATACGACCTTGACACATTTGCGGATTACTGGCTAGGCACAGTTTGCGATGAACTTGCAGACGCAGACTACGATGATGACTGCAAAGTCAACTTCTATGAATTTATGCTCATGGCAGAAAACTGGATGCTGCAATAATAATTAAAAATAATTAAGGATAAATATGAAAATCAGCCTGCTGTTTTTGGCGATACTTTTATTATTTAATGCAAATACTTATGGTGAGACAAGAGCATTTCCCGGCGCAGAAGGATGGGGCGCTTACTCATTAGGCGGAAGAGACGGCGATGTTTATCATGTTATAAATTTAAATGACAGCGGCGCAGGGTCTCTGCGGTATGGAATAACTTCGGCGGGCGGAACTGTGAGCACGCCAAGAACTATTGTTTTCGATTTATCCGGCACAATACAATTAGCTTCGAGCCTCAACATCAATAAATCCTACATAACGATTGCGGGACAAACCGCACCCGGTGACGGTATTTGTCTGCGCGACCGAAATTTGCGTATCAATGCCAGCCATGTTATAGTCAGATATTTACGCGTTCGTCTCGGCGATGAAAGCCTGACCGAAGACGATGCGGTTTCCATTCAAAGCGGAAATAATATCATAATGGATCATATTTCAGCGAGCTGGAGTGTTGACGAATGCTTCTCGTGCTCAACTTCTCAGCCGACTTTATCTAACGTAACTGTCCAATGGAGCATAATATCCGAAGCACTCTGGCACAGCGTACACGACAAAGGCACACACAGCTATGGTTCGTTGATTCGAGGATGTTACGATGCGAAATATACTTATCATCATAATCTTTATGCGCATAATTATTCTCGAAATCCACGACCGGGAAATTATGACAGCACTGTATCCGACGGCAATCCATATTGGGAAGATCCATGCGGTCTGCTTTTTGATTTTCGCAATAATGTGATTTATAACTGGGGAGGGAGCAGACCGGGCTATGACGGCGACCTCGACAGCGTTTGCAGATATAATTATGTCGGCAACTACGTAAAACCGGGATATAACGGCTCTGCCGGATACTTATATAGCGCCGCGTGCACTTATTTCAAAGGTTATTACGCGGAGAATTATTTTAATGGAACATATTTAGCCGACGACTGGACCAAAGTTTACTGGGATACATCAAAAGGCGGATGGACTTCGGCGCAAAGAGTCGCTTATAAAAAATCTCTGCCGTTTCCAACCGGTCCGATTATGACAGACACAGCTTTGGCTGCTTATCAAAGAGTTTTAAATCATTGCGGTTCGAGTTTACCTGTTAGAGATACGGTTGATACGAGAGTAGTGAATGATGTAATAAATGGTACGGGACAGATAATCGATACACAGTCGCAGGTTGGCGGATGGCCGACGCTTAATTCTGCGCCGGCGCCGCTTGATACCGACATGGATGGAATGCCTGATGCATGGGAAAACGCAAATGGATTAAATTATAATAATGCCGCGGATAGGAACTACTATACACTTGATTCTGAATATACGAATCTTGAAGTTTATCTAAACAGTCTTATTCCTGTTGGCACTTATACCGAGGACACTGCGGCACCGACACCGAATCCAATGACGTGGCAAGCGGTTCCGGAATCTGCCGGTGCGACACAAATTACAATGGCCGCAACGACAGGAACCGATGCAAGCGGAGTGGAATATTATTTTGCAAATCTTACGGTAACAAACGGCAGTCATGATTCAGGGTGGCAAAGCAGTCCAACTTATAAGGATACCGGCCTTGCGACAGGAGTAACATATGCTTATGCGGTGAAGGCTCGCGATTTGAGCAGTTATCATAATGAAACCGGGTGGTCGGTTCAGGCATCTGCGACAACAGAGGCAGATACAACTGCGCCGACGCCGAATCCGATGTCGTGGTCAGTTATTCCCAATGCGGTTAATTCCAATATGGTAACAATGACAGCAATTGCTGCTATTGATGTAAGCGGAATCGAATATTATTTTGAATGCGTATATGGCGGCGGACATAATTCCGGGTGGCAGGATAGTGCAATATTTACAGATACAGGTCTTGACGCCTCGACTCAATACGGTTATCGAGTTAAAGCTCGAGATAAAAGCCCAAACCAAAATGAAACAAACTGGTCACCGATTTCTTATGTTATAACATTTGCTCCGACAATCATCAGTCCGCCTGGCGCATATTGGATGCTCGATGAAGTTGATGGTGCAATCGCTAATGAAGTAACAGGCAGCGCATTCCTTGCGGGCACTTTGCAGGGTACAACGATGCCAACGTGGGCAACAGGCCGATTTGGTAATTGCCTGACATTTTCGGCGGGAGGCGGAAAAGTTTATGTGCCGAGCAGTGCTGCTATTGATTTCGGCGATGAAGATTTATCCGTATCGCTGTGGGCAAAACAGCCGACGAGTTTCAGCGGACAGTATGAACTTTTTATAAAAGGCACAATCGGCGGCGGTGCATTTCCTGGGTCGGGTAAACGATACGAATTGTACCGGAAAGATTCCAATTTTCGTTTTGCCATTGACGACAATGTAACAAAATCAGAACTATCACTTGCAACTACAAGTTTCTGTAATGGAAATTGGGTGCATATTGTTGCAGTTCGCGATACCGCTGCGAATCAAATAAGACTTTATGCCGACGGCGTATTCAAAGGAACGGCGAACGATAATACAGGAAGTATCAGCCAGACAGAACCGATGTATATTGCTGACGGAGTTTTCTCGGGTTCAATAGACGATGTTCGTGTTTATCGTTATGCTCTCACACAGGATCATATCACTGCTATATATAACGGAGCAGGTGTTGCAGATTTTTATTGCATCGGCCAGATAGCATCAGACTTTGACGAAAATTGCAAAGTAGATTTCTATGATTACGCGATTATGTCTGATGGATGGGTTGGAAGCTGTCAGGAAATTCTCCAGTTCGCCGATGATTGGCTGATTTGCAATCGAATGCCCGCCGACCAATGCTGGCAATATTAAATTGATTTGAGTTTTTATCTATCTACTCGAGCGGTACCGCCGGCCATAATTTTTTCGACGTCAGACAGACTTACGGTTGTCGTGTCGCCGGGGGTTGTCATTGC
>MHXZ01000131.1 GCA_001825665.1 Planctomycetes bacterium GWF2_41_51
CGAGGAGACGCTTAATAAGCTGCTCGATGAAGAAGCAGACAGGCTTTGTAATGCCGCCCGTTATGAGCACAGTGATTCAAGAGCAGATATGGACAATGTGATGTGCCAAGTCCGAACACAGATTTTACTGCTGTCGCAGCTGGTGGGCGACATAGTCTTGGATTGAAAATGGATGGTACAATTGAAGCATGGGGATGGAATGAGCATGGACAATGTAATATTCCATTGCCAAATTCGGGATTTATTGCCGTTGAAGCAGGTAATTGTCATAGTTTAGGCATAAAGTCCAACGGCTCAATTGTAGCCTGGGGATTAAATTCCTGGCAACAGTGCAATGTACCGACTCCAAATACCGGTTTTGTCGCAGTTGCAGGAGGCGGATATCATAGCGTCGGATTAAAGCAGGATGGAACAATTATTGTTTGGGGTGGGAATGAAACTCACCGCACCGTCCCTTTGCCAAATTCTGGCTTTGTGGCAGTAGCTGCAGGTGATTCTTTTAGTTTGGCTTTAAGATCAGATGGTTCCATCGCTGCATGGGGATACAACAACTATGGTGAATTTGATGTGCCATCTCCAAACGCAAATTTTAAAGCTATTGCCGCGGGGTATAACTTCTGTATGGGATTGAAGCAGGATGGGTCAGTGGTTGCCTGGGGATACAACTTCTCCGGACAATGTACCGTACCTTCTCCAAATCAAGGTTTCATAGCTATCGCAGCAGGTTTATCTCAGGGTCTTGGAATCGTTTCCTATTCGCAAAATCTTCTTGTCGGCTCGGGAACAGAGAACGATCCATATCTAATCACTTCTTTGGCGGATTTCAATAAATTTTCAACAGACGAATCCTACTGGGCTGAAAATGTTCATACCAAATTAGTGTGTGACATAAATCTTGTTGGAAGAACTTACACTGAAGCTGTAATCGCACCTGATGCAGACAACTCAAATGAAACAATATTTGATGGAACAGCCTTTAATGGTATTTTTGATGGAAATGGTCATAAAATATTAAATCTCATCATCGATAATGATGGAGCTAAAAATGGTTTTTTAGGGCTTTTCGGAAGAATTAATTCTGAGGCGAAAGTCAAAAATTTAGTTCTGGAAAAAATGTATATTCTATCGAGTTCTACAGCCGGGACCTGTTACATCGGCGGATTATGCGGTGAAAATTCTGGCTTACTTTCAAATTGTGTTGTTAATGGCACAGTAACTGGCAACTATTCAGCATATGTTGGCGGATTAGCAGGTCAAAATTCATATGGTAATATACAATTCTGTAATTCGAATACCAATGTAACTGCCGGAGATGGTTGTGTGTTTATCGGTGGACTTGTTGGTGTAAATGTAGAGGGTGATATTATCAACTGTTCTGCTGTCAATAATGTAACAACTGGAGATGTAACCAGCTATATTGGCGGATTGGCGGGAACAAATCTTGTTTTTACAGAAAATGCAGGAAATGCGTTTAGCAATATTAACAATTGTTATGCAACCGGGAATGTAACTGGTGGAAGTGACTCAGAGGACATCGGTGGTTTGGTAGGGCTAAATTATGGTCAGGGAGCAGGCATTGCAAATTCGTATGCCACAGGTGTTGTCAAAGGGCAAACAAGTTCATACTGTCTTGGCGGACTTTGCGGATACAACCGGAATGCTGATATTATAAAATGCTACTCTAGTGGAAATGTTCAGACAGGCAATTATTTAGGTGCTTTATGCGGCTATCACATTGATAGTTCGGCGATTATCGAAAATAGCTTTTGGAATACTGAAACTTCCGGCTTGAGTGTCGGATATAATCTTAGTTCATCTTCTCCAGGTACGATATCAAACGTATATGGTAAAACCACAGAACAGATGAAAACGATAAGCACGTTTTTGGGTGTAGGATGGGATTTTATCGATGAAACTGCAAATGGATCAGATGATATATGGCGTATGTGTACTGATGGCCAGGATTATCCAAGATTTTTCTGGGATTTTACAGCAGGCGATTTTACCTGTCCGGATGGAGTGAATTTTAAAGATTTTGCGGCTCTTGCCTCTGTATGGCTTAGTGAATCTGGAGATTCCAATTGGCGCCAGCGTTATGATATAAGTGAGCCAAACGATAGTAAAATTGATATGTCTGATTTGATGGTTTTCTGCGAAAACTGGCTTTTGATTCCTAACGATCTGATTGCATACTGGAAAATGGATGAAGGCAGTGGAGCAACTGTTAGCGATAGTTCAAACAATAACCATAATGGCACAATATATGGAGCAACGTGGACAGAAGGGATTTCCGGAAATGCTTTATCTTTTGATGGAGGTAATGATTATATAAGTATTCCTTATAATCCAGATTTTGCATATACCATTGGTCAGGACCGTTTAACCATTTCCGCATGGATATACCCTCGCGATAAAGATGATACTTCACCAGGTGCAATTTATTCGGATAGAGCGGCAGGTAATGGTGTTCTGGCAGTAGTAATGAAAATTACTTCAGGCAAATTTATCGTGGGCGGATGGAGTCCAAGTGCTTTAGGTTATAATATTGAATCACCGGTTACAGCCAACAACCAATGGTACTTTATGACAATTGTTTTTGATTCAGGTTTTGCGAGATTATATATTGATGGAGATTTGAAATCCTCTATATCATTAGCGGGCGTTTCTTTAACAAACGGCGGAACAGGGATGATGTTGGGCAAACATCAAGGCGGATGGAGCAATTTCTTTAACGGAAAGATTGACGAAGTCTGTATTTACAAAAAAGCTTTATCGCAATCTGAAATAATTAATTTAATGAATCATTAAGGAAATATTCATTCCTGATTTAAATTTAAAGCTGCCCAACTTAATTTCGCAAAGCTGGGCAGCTTTTTTTACAGCATTTTTTAGATGCTGCTCAAATCACTTACTTACCAAATTACCCACAAGGTTCTCCAACCTGTTTGGTCGTTTCCAACCATATTAATAAATCTAAAAAGGCCTTTATAAGGAATCAACTGATTTGCTTTATGCTATACAAGCCCCAGTGGCCATATAGGCCACCGGGATCATACCTAAACACTGTGAGCTTAACCGTTATTTAAATATTTCTGTTGCCGTCGAGCAAATCAGTTCAATCGTTTAATAAACACTTTTCGTGGCATTTCTATAATTTCAAACATTTCAAGGCAACACGCCTAAAATCGCACAGCACATTTTGTGCTTTTAATCTATTGACAACAACTCCATGTTTTCAAAACATCGGAAATAAGCGACACTCCAGAAACAGCGATTTAAACACACAGCAAAGTTAGGAAATAACCAGCTGTAATCGAAAACCAGCAAAACTCTTTTTTAGTTGGAACTACATTTCAAATTTACATCTCAATCAGATATTTCACTCTGAACTACCAGCGGAATACGTTTGTCGTCAGTCCAAAAACATCCATTTAATTCTTTTAGGAGACTCCCAAATGCAAAACCAACAAGAAATCACAAAAATCAACTATTTTCTTTCAAGGACAGGGTCTGTAATCATTTATTCATTGAAAACATTTCTTCAGGCAGCCGATATGGCAGTTAAAGAAAAAGGCCACGGACTGGATACTGTTTTTCATATCAAGGCCAGAGAAAAAGAGCTTGAGTTATATCTGGGCAATCTGCTCTTAGAGATAGCAACAATAGACCGTGATGCTGCGCCGCTACGATTTGATGAAGGTCTTTTGGATTTTGATTATTTTCTCAATAAGTTATCCAAAGTTATTGATAGCAAGTTACAAATTCTTTTTAAACTACTGGAGCATGAGGATGTTGACAAGGCCATGGAAAGTATCACTGAACTGGCCGCAAATTATGAAAGAATATGTATTTTAAAGCTGGATAGCCCTCAATACTGAATTATCTACATATTGTCATTTCAACTTCTTAAACATTATTTTTTTCATGGAGAATAAATTATGGTTGCGCCTACAAACAATTCTACAAACAAAAAGATTATCAAATTACTGCCGCAGGAACAGGAAGGCTCATACCAGTTTAATGGACAGTCTGTTGCTACGAGAAATGCCATTGATAAATTTGGTAATGAAGTAATTATCGCGGCACATATTATTTTACTGAAAAAGGTCAAAGAAAAAGGCGGTTTAGACTATTTGCAAGTCTTTGAAATTGATGGCGAAAAACTCTGGTTCATCGATGATGTCGATCATATAACGGCATTGCTGCCGGAGGATTATTAAAACAAATAATTATGGTGATATGCCTTCGAGCCAGTATTTGGCAAACTCTGCAAAATCTTGAAAGTTTACAATCCAGTCACCATACGGCTGTGGAGCAATATCAGCAGATGGAATGCTCGGTGGTTGTAGCCATTGATCTGCCAGTATTGCCAAGTCAGAATAATTCACAATACCATTTAAATCAAAATCTCCAATATCTGCATTAACATTTATTTCCAAATAACCCATTGCGCCAGCGCAGAAAACGTCAATTTCGGTTGTGCCCGGTGAGTGAGCAGTTATTAAGCCATTTGGTTCTATACTAGCCACTTCTTCATCATGGCTCCAATATTCTATCTCATCTGATAGTACCGAAAGTGGATGTTCGGAACCGTCGTTGAATCGACCCATAGGGTACAATTGCAATTGGTGAGATTGTTCCGAATCGTTTTTGAAATCGAAATACCATGTGTTGCCAAAGCCCAAGAATATACTCTCCAGTACAATATTACTGTCTAATACTATATTTACCTCATTTTCACTGGTCATATTCATATTTGTATCCAAACCAATGGCAAAAATTTCTCCTGCTGAACCAACAGAATTAAATGGAACGTTGACATCACAAGTCCAAGGGAGTTGGACAATATCTGCCCATGAAGATGTGCCAAAGAAGGCAAATACAGCAGCTTGTGTTGTATTCCCACTTCCCTGTACTGAAATAGTAATACTGTCACCAGCGGTGCAAGTTTGCCCCTCTACTGGATTTATTATTTTTATAGTTCCGTTTGGCTCGTTTGATTCGAAATCATCCATTTCATTGTAGCACACCGTCAGCCAAGATGATGAAATGTTTTGTTTCTGCAGTGCATGAGCATTGCGTTTATTTACTATAAGATTCTTCTCAAGCTGGCTTAACTGTGCAGGTTGGTTAAGTGCGTTTATCACCAAATTAATGAAATTTGTTGCAGTTGGTTCAACGCAGTGCCAAGAAATAGAAATTTCACATGGGTCTGGTGCATTGCCTCCTTGGCTGAATTCAGAAACTACCCAATCACTGTTCATGCCATGAAATATAAAATCGTGTGTTGCTTCCGGTGTCCGCTGTTTTGTCGCCATCATAAGTAAAGTTATGTAGGCGTTTAGCTTTGCATCCAATAAAAATCCATCTCGTAATCCTACAACAACTTCCCGACAATCAACACCGGGGATTTCAACAGGAGCAAGCAAGGTATCGCTTTCTTGTAAACACTCAATTGCACCGCCAGTAATTGATTCTTTGGTGTGGAAGAATATATCCATAACCGTCTGCGTCCAACCTGTTTTAATAGGATTATCTATCAGGCATTGCCATAGTAAAGTAGCGAGTGGACTGCCTTTATATGGAGTTCCTATTGTGATAATCTTACGTATGCTTTCCTGAGTACTTGTATCCATCTTTTTGACAAGTAAGCCGCCCATACTGTGTGCTACGACATCAACTTTTGTAGCCGCATATCCGGCTCCTCTGGGGCCATTTAAGGCATTTTTAATCTCTGCCTTGACTTTTGGAATGTTTTTATCAAAACTTGCTGTGTTATTATAACTGGCTAAGTACAGGTATAGCCAGCCTTTTGCGGTAAGTTCGTCTCCCATCTTTGAGAAATCACTAGGGTTCCCATATAAACCGTGAACCATAACAACAGGTGGTCGAGCAAGAGAGATATTTTCAGTATCTGTATATTCGTAGATCCCATCATTATCGGAATCAATTACTGCGTGGATGGCAATATTTCGTGTTTTAGAAGTATTCAGCAAACCTTCAATGCTGTCGAATTTTTGGGGAGTACGCCATGTTTGCGTAAAAACACCGTTTAGTATGCGTGGAGTATCATCATAGTTATCTCCATCATTATCCTCCCGCTCACTGATAAGAATACCATCATCTTTACCATCCGAATTAAGAATAGTCAGATTTATACGTTGTGGTTCTTCAGTATCCACTGATGGATCATATGAATCAATTAAAAGTATAAGCTCTGTAACGCCATCTGCACAGGCACCGGTAATTGTAGAATTATCAAGTTGTTGCTTGGTAATAGTCCTATTTTGCAAAGAATTCAATAATCCTTTTTCCTGCAAATATCCTTTATCTATGAATGTTACATATGGTAAAAAGGTCCCGTAGAAGGAAACATGAAATGCGGCGCATGGTTGACCAGGGGGATATCCACCCGATTCCAAATCTTCAACTTTAAGTCGAATCCATTCAATTATACAATGATTAAAATCTGGACGTCTTCCAAAGAAATGGGATTCTGTTGAGTAACAACCTAAACCCCAATAAAATTCTTCGTCATAAAATTGCCACCCAAAAATTCCGTCAACACCATCAGTAATATAGCTTATAAACTCGTCCCACCCAGAATAACCAAGGCCAAAAGATATACTCCCGGGTGCATACCATAGAATATTTTCACCTAAATTTACAGCATGATCCCAGTCGGGACCTGCTCTTAAATAGACACGGGTTGGTACGGGATTTCCCTCAGGTATGCATCCCGGATATTCATAATCCCACAGTAGAATAGCACCTTGACTGATTTGATTTTGGGCCAAGGATAGAACAACAGTAAAAAGACTTGCACAAAAAAGCCTCAACATCTGCCTTCTCAGAAATAGGTTTTTCCTGACTTCCATAATACCATTACATTCCTTGTTAATTTTAATCAAGTTATCAAAATCATTACAAAATTGCAAGTATTTTTGTGCTTTTCAAGTTCTCACGATAAGAACTCAGAATTAGATTCGATACATACATTTAAACAATGTACTGCATTAGCACTAATCAATCTTATTTAAGCAATAGAAAGGAAATTTATGCAAAAAGGAAAATTCTACGCACGTAGTCCGCCCATTAAAGTGAAGAGTTAAAAGTAAAAAAAACATAAAAAATATTTTTGAAGGGAAAATAAAATGAGAATACTTTTTATTAACAATTCTGGTACAGGTTATGCAGATTATTTGGATATCGCCGAGGGCACAACTGTCGAACAGTTTTTCAAGATAAAGATGCCAAACCAAAATGAGGCTGATCATCTTATTCGTGTCAATCGTCAGCCTGTGGCAAAAGATTATGTTCTTCAGGATGGCGATAGAGTTACTATAACTCCGCAAAAAATCGAGGGTGCACAAACAACTAACACAGAAATTGTTTGCGTGACACGATAACGCAAAAGCATTAGTTGTAAATCCAGGGCATCTGTTTGTCTTTATGATTGACAGATGCCTTTTTATTTTGAAAGGCGAATAGTATGGATGATAAACTATTATTAAAGGCAGCTTTTTTAGTATTTCAAAAACTGTCTTTATTAAATAAGAACATTTCTATCGAGCTTCTCCAAAGATTGACCAAATTGGCAGAGCATTTTAGAGATATGTCCCTGGATGCAAGAAGACTGGCTCTTGCATTAAATAGAAATTGGCTTTTTGCAGCCAAAAGATGCCAGGATAATATAATTTCAGTGCTTGACGAAATACCTTATAAAATATCAGCTATAAAGCAGCTTACAGATAATAATGCTAATGAAGAAACCGCTGTAATTGTCACACAGATTTACCAGGAATTAAAACAAATCCAGCAGGAATTTGCAGGTTTAAGTTACAATAAAGAAAAAAAGATTATAGCTGTAATTACCAAACCCATAACATTGGAAGATATTTATCTTGGCCCATTTCAAATTGAATTGCACATCAATAAGCTGACTAAACTCTATAATGAATGCCCCTATTATTGTGTGGCATTAGAACCTAATCCAGCCGTCAACAATGAAGAAGTTACACATCCTCATGTAAGCGGAGAAAGATTATGTGAAGGTGAAGGTTCTGCGCCTATAAGAGCGGCTCTGGAACAAGGCCGATTGTATGACTTCTTTTCTGTCATAAACAGTATCCTCAATACTTATAGTCCCGATAGTCCATATGTAAGTTTGGACGAATGGGAAGGCGGAGCATCATGTTATGATTGCGGCATTAATATAAGCAACGATGATTCATACTACTGTGGATTTTGCGACCAGGTTTACTGTTGTGAATGCAGCAGTTATTGCAAATCATGTGATGAGACAACTTGTCTGGGTTGTGGCGGCAGTTGTCCAGATTGCGAAGAATTTGTCTGTCACAACTGCTTAAAGAAATGCGTTGAATGCGGCGAAACATTTTGCCAATTATGCCTGGAAGACGATGTATGTAAAAACTGTAAAGAACTAATAGAAACCGAAAAATTGGAGAATACCAAAAATGAAACAGATGGAAAACAAGATGATTTCAAAATGGCAGGCTGATGATACGCGGCCTGTTCTTAGATTCAGCCCTTATGCGTGGGCAAAACTGTTATACTTCAGAGACAAAGGCAGAACTGAAATCGGAGGTTTTGGAATTACAGAAACCAATGATTTACTTTATATTACTGATTTTATAACTGTAAAACAAAACGTAACTTCAATCAGTGTATCATTCGATGATAACGCGGTTGCGGATTTCTTTGAAGCTCAAGTTGACTTTGGCAGAAAGCCGCAGCAATTCGCAAGAATATGGTGCCATACCCATCCCGGAGATAGTCCCGAACCAAGCTTGACTGATGAGGATACATTTAAAAGAGTATTTGGGCATTGCGATTGGGCAGTGATGTTTGTATTAGCTCAGGATGATTCTGCTTATGCAAGGCTTTCATTTAATACAGGCCCCAAAGCTCAGATAATGTTACCTGTCAGGGTTGATTATTCAAAAGAATTTAATGGCACTGAACTTCCTATTTGGGAAAAAGATTTCAAGGAAAATATTCAGCCGATAGTTTTTACCACTGCGGCGGCCGGCTTAGACAAATCGAAACAACTTTCATTACTTCAACTGTATGTCGTCAGCAAGAATGGCACAAAAGAAGTTCATTTCTAAGAGAGCTTTTTCGGCTCCACTACGCTCATTCTACTATTAACTTTTTTT
>MHXZ01000132.1 GCA_001825665.1 Planctomycetes bacterium GWF2_41_51
GTTATTTTTCACATTATTCTGTTTTATCATTTTCTTCTCCGTATATCAGTAGTATACTACCAGTATATTGAAATACAAAAGTAAGTCAAGAAAAAAACAAAATCACAGATAAACCTCTTAACCTCTTTATTGTAAAGTACATACGTTTGTTTGTATTTTATAACTTTGGTTGTAAGCGCATGGTGAATTGCATTTAAAAGGAGCTTAGGATACGAGCCGAAATGGGGGCCACCTCGTGTCGAGCAATGCCCGTTTCAAATTCCTATTTTTTAGCATTTTATCGTAACTCATTTAACAACAATGAGCTACATTTCCCGACCAATTGCAAGTTGTTTCTCAAAAGCTTTGCATTTATTGCGTGGGATTGCACGGGATTGCATCTATTGCAGGTAACTACGCGCGCAAAAGAGTAGTCTACTTGCGGATAACAGAGGTGGTGATTAAAAAACATACTGGTTGTGTTACTTAATTTTGATGTGATCTGGTGACTATTGTTTGAATCATTTTCCACTAAATCGCCTAAGTCTTGGCTTTCTTAGTGCTATATGAAAAGTCGTCCATCCCATCAGGCCCCCCCTTTTATAAAACTTCAATAGTCCGCCAAGACGCTCATGGCAGACAATTTCACCTTGACCTTCGGACGGAGGATCAATAATGTTGTTATTCAAGGATTGATGCGGTCTCTCAAAATGATAATGTTCTACATAATTTTTAATAATGTATCTCAGATGTGCTTCTCCAAATATCAGCATTTTATCGAGACATTCGGATTTTATGCTCCGAATGAAGCGTTCAATGAAAGGACTGAAATTAGGTGCCATTGGCATTGATTTTATAGCTTCAATGCCCCCTACTTTTAGAATTTTTACAAACGTATCGGCATATAGCGGGTCTCTATCACGAATGACATATCTTTTATTTTTTAGAAACCCTGACAATGGGTCAGTCAGATTCCTGGCCATTTGTTGCATCCATGTGCCATGAGCCTGTTCTATAATGCCTGCTATCTCAACTTTTCTGGTAGCATAATCTATGGCAACAAGGACCATATAGCGAGTCAATCCCTTTAACGTATAAACTTCGTTAGTAAAAAAGTCGATTGCTGTTAATGATTGCCAGTGTGCAGATATAAATTCTGCCCAAGTGGTTTTCTTCTGTCTGTCAGGATGTGGTTCCAATCCTTCTTTTTTCAAAATGTTTGCTATGGTAGAATGGCAATTTTGAAGCCAAGATATTTCAATACACCCTGGATGCGTATATAACCCCAACCTCGATTTTTTTTGCCATCTTAATTATTACATTCCGCAGTTCTTCAGATATCTGTGGTCTGCCGTATTTGCGGCACTTGCTTCCATCATACTTTCGAGCAATAAGCTCTCTATGCCATCATAGGATTGTTTCTGGCGAAAATATACAACATATTTCGTCTAAAGCTTTGCGCCCAATTTTCTTAGCTAATACAGCTAATGTCTTTCGCTGCTGGTCGGAAAGAATAATTCGCTTTTTGCCGAGCTTTTCTTTTAATATAGCGTTTTCAGCCTTTAAATATTCAATCATATCCTGCTGATGTCTGTTTATCCAGCCAGCAAGCATAACTAATAATATTGTCATTGGGCGAGTTTTCATAAAAGCCTTAAATAGAATGAAAACCAGAATTATAATAAAAATCCCGATCGAAAAAAGAGGTTTCTATAAAATATAAGGCCTTTCCTATACAAACATTATGTTCGGATGAGTTTTTTACATACTACGGGATTGCATCCTTGCGATAGACTACTTCAGGAGTTAAGTATCCCATATATAAGCGTGATAATATTGTGATCTATTTTGGTGTAACAAGCGTGAGAAAAGTTGTAGATTTTTGCTGAGTTAATTGGTCTTAGTGCTTTGTAAAACGTTATCCCAGTTCATGCCGCTTCTTTGTAGAACTTCATTATGATTTTGAGAGGCCACGTCAATCGTTTTGATATGTTCTACATTATACCACAGATGTGCTTTTTCATTTAATATAAGCATTCTGTCAAACCATTTGGATTTTAGGCTTCGAATAAGAAGCTCAATAAATAAGAAAATAGGAACCATTTATAGATTTTATAGCTTTAATACCTCCTGCTTTGAGAATCTTATAAATGTATCAAATTGGCATATTGAAGTGCAGTTAAAAACGTATTAGCAAAATCTTAATGGCTTTTACGCGATAAATATTTAAATATATATCAGTGAAATCAGCTTTGCACCACACCATCCAGAATCGTTCTTTTGTTGCTCTTTACCTTTCAGACAAATGATGACATGTAAATAAAGTGGTTTTATTTACTATGCATATTTCGCAAGTTTAAAGGAGTATTTAGAATGAAGCACAAAATCAAAAATTCGTTGCAGCGTTCGAGTATTTTAAAAAAAATTATTTTGCTAGTACTTCTTGGATGTGCAGTTCCTGTACATGCATGGATCGGAGATCCAAGTGTTATATTGAGCCCAAGTAATCCATATCTTGCTCAAGCTGAATCCAACCGTTGGCGTTCTTACACTTATGGAGTTGATATTTTCTGGATATGCTGGGGGTATGCCGCTCCTGAAAGTACACAGCGAGGAAATTCATCACTATATAATGCAGCTATCACTAAAGTTAATGAACTTACAAGCAATTTAGCAGCCAATCCTGAGCCTATGTGGGATGTATATGAAGCTTTGGAATGTGTTTATATATTAAATAGATACACAGGCTATAAGGCCCCTTCGCAGACAATAACAACCTGGCTGAACAGATTAGCTGCTTCTGTTGCAGAGACTTATGATTTAATGTACAGCTCAAGTTGGGAGGCCTATGCACCCAACGCCATGGCCCAAGCAGCTGCTATTCTTCAGTTAGCTTCCATTCTTTATAACAATTCTACTTATGCCAACACAGCAGGTGCGTTGATTGATGAAATCTATGCAGACTATAAAACGGGCGGTGGCGGTCTATATTATCTCGATCAAGCAGCTTCAATTCAGATGTATTATGGATTCGAACTAGTTTTTGTCGGCAGATACTATCAACTAACACACGATTCCACGGCAGAAAATTTAATTAAGTACATGGCTGGTTACGCTAAAGATATAATGGATAATGGAGTCATCGAAGGTTCTACGGCCGCTCACTGGAAGGATGGTTGGGCCAAAGGCGGGCCATTATACCAGTTTGAAATTTGTGCAGGTGTTGACCATGATAGTTTGGCAAGAGCAGTGGCAGCTTATCGCGAAAGCAATTTTGCAGAAATCAGGGTTTATCTTTATCCTGTAATGTATTTCTGGGATTCTTCACTTTCTTCAGGAACAATGGCTCCGGACTTTTGCCGTTATAACTTTAATGTCAGCGGCCCTCAGCTTCGCTATGGCAGATGGCAGGTAACTATGTGCAGTGCATCACGAAGCGATACCGGGATTGGCTGTGTTAAAGTTGGTACCAGCGCGGACTCCTGGAGTGGTTATCTCGATGTCGCAAATTTGCAGATTTTAAAAAATAGCTCCAGTCCGCCTAATGCTACGGATGGCAGTTATTATGTAATGTGGCCAGGTTCGAGTACATCAATCGTCGCAGGTAATTGGATTGCAAGTGCAGGCAACTTTTATCCTCGATCATATTTCACAGGCGGAACATCCATACCAGCACAAAACCAATGGCGTACAAAGCAAGTATGGTTTGGAGACAAAGAAGGAATGAGCGGTTATATTATAACAAAGACACAGACGAGTACATCTACGGTATACGGGCCACGCGGATATATAAATACAAGCCATTCACCTTCTTTGAATGGGACATCTTTTACAGCCGGTGAGTTAAGCTATAAGGTATTCGGTCCTGATATCGCATCTTTGACGACTTCAGGCGGGGGCAGCAATGACGTTTGGGTCAATCTGACCGGAGTTTCTTCCCGCTCTTACCCGTCAGGAGACGATTATGGTTATGGGTTATCATGCAGAAATGGGACACCTTATAATATAATCTACATTTCTCAAGGTAATGGTCTGCTTGCTTTTACTGTGGACCGTCCAATTGAATGTGATATTACGCTTGTATATAATGATACAGGTTCGACACAAACATTCAGCTCAGTTAGTCCTTCAGGCAAAACTATATATCGTTCAGGAACTAATGGAGTTTACTCCTGTCAAAACGGTACCGGTACTTCTCTAACAGTTGCCAACAATGAATTGGTCGCAATGTTCCACAGTTCATCTTTAATAGGTATTCATTTTGCAATGTGTAAAAATGGTAATCAGTATTTGCACAATGACAGCAGTTCTGCCGGCGGCAGAGTTACTACTTATTACTACCATTCTGACTATGATAGTGAAAAATGGGACATTCAGCCAATGCTTGACGGCACATACCGGCTTAGGAATTTACGCGGCGGAGGAAACTTGTACATGGCAACAACAGGTACCGGCTCATACGCACCAATTATTACCGCTGTCAATGACGAAAGCAGTGTCCTTCAGAAATGGGCTTTTGTAAGCAGCGGCAGCGATTACAGGTTTAAAACTTTTTCAGCGAACATGTATGTCAATGATGAAAGCAACATTGTTCTTGACGATTTGTACCTATATGATGATCGTCCAACATGGAATAGTCAAATCTGGACTCTTACAAGGCAATAAAAAATCTCGTAGCGTCCCGGTCTTTAGAATCGAGACGCTTAATTACTAATATTTCAAAGTATATTTATTGGAGAGATAGCTATGTTTAAAAAATTAATAATTAGTATGATAGCATTATTATTGTGTGCCAATGCTTTCGGAGCATACGAACGTGCGTTATGGAGCCCAGGAGATGCCCCGACTAATCACACAACAACACCTTTTTTGCAGGATAGTACTGAAGTTCGCATACACGATGTTGATTCTGACACATGGCGGTATAATATGGGCCCTGCCATCATCGGCCATAGTGGAACCATGCACTGTATATGGAAATCAACACCGGGTGATGAAACATCCACTAATGCAGTAACCAGATACTCATATTCAACCAATGACGGTTTTACCTGGTCAACTCCGCAAATTATCGCAAACGACAGCGGTCCCGGTTGGTATGGCCACGGTACTTTATTTGTAGTCAGCAATATTGTGTACGCTTTGCTTCCTCATGAATACTCCGATTCTTATGATACAGAATTATGGAGATTAAACGGAAGTACATGGTCATTAATCGGCAAAATACGTGATGATTTCTATCCACAGGAAAATCCCAAATTAATGCCTAACGGTAACTGGATATGCGGCGGTTTCGAAAGACAAGGTACTACAACATACAGCGCGGTAATAATCAGTCAAGGCAGCAATATAACAAGCACCTGGACATTAAAAAGAATAGATGCCTATCAAAGCAGAGGTTTTGAGACATCAACGTGGATCGATGGTGCTGAAGTTACTGCTTGCACAAGACAATGGAAAAAAGATGCAGCAGGCGTTTTAAGAATGGGCAGCCTTGTGAGTATAGACTCAGGAAATTCATGGAACCCGGGCTATATAATCAATTATCCAGCAAGTAATTTCCCATTTGTTGATGCTCATGTATATGCCGATCATGTATCCAATGGCGAGAGATACCTTGTTTACAATATGCCGGTGAGCGGTGTTTATAATAATCGAAGAGTCCTGGCAATTGCTTTTGCTGAACCCGGCTCACGAGTGCTTAGCAGTATTTATAAACTTCGCGACCATGGCGATACAGAGCCGCATTATCCGGGCATAGCAAAAGACCCCGGCTGGATGCAAGCTAATGGGTGTGAGTATAACGGTAACATTTACATTGTTTATGTGCGGGCAAAAGAAGATGTAGATATGACAATTATACCTGTTGACGACGGCGGCGGTTCGCCTATTTCCGGTGAGCATTATTTGAGATGCAACAATGGCAACCAGTACTTACACAATGACGGCAGCACATCCGGCTCAGAAGTGACGACCTATTATTACAGGCCTGATTGGGCCAGCGAAAAATGGAACATCGAACACGTTGCCGGTGATGTTTACAGGTTAAAAAGTTTGCGCGGTACCAATCTTTATCTTACTGCGACAGGATCCGGCGCAATGTCGCCAATAGTTGCACAAACCTATAATCCAAGTTCTGATTATCAGAAATGGGAATTCGTTCACATGGGCGGCAATGATTACAGGCTGAAAATTGTTTTGGCAAATCAATATATGAATGATCAAAGCAACGAAGTTCTTGACGATTTGTTCCTATATCATGACAGACCAACATGGACCAGCCAGATTTGGACGTTAGAAGAAGTGCAATAAGTAAACTAAGAAACAAGGCATCCTGATTTTAATGTTGGGATGCCTTATTTTTTTCAGATAAAAATCCCTAAGAATAACTAATTTCTATCATTTGATGACATTGAAGCTTTGGAAGAACAAATTCTACACAATCCGCCTTTTGGGAAAATTCAAGTTTACTACTTTCAGGAACACATATAACACTCTTTATCTTTTCCGGAATTGATAAAGAAACTTTCAAATCGTAAAGCGGAAGCAAATCATCAATAACTTCCACGCTTATTGCTTTGCCGGCAACTGTTCCACCGGAAAGATTCATTGAGCCGCCGCGACTAATCGTATTTGCATAAAGTAAATGCAGAACATAACGGCTTTGTTCTTTCTGTTTCATTAAGGTAACTCTGCCAATCGAAGGCAGGTTAATTTTCACTGTCGACTCATTCAACAATAAATTCAGTGCGTTAATTATATACTCTTTATAAGCAACGGCGCCAAAATCACGATAAATTGAAAAGACAGGATGGGCCAAATACATAATATTACCATTGTAAACACCGCAATCAAAACCCGATGATTCTGGTTTTGGCGGAGTATGCTGATGACTGCAAAAATGTTCAAAAGTTCTGTTAAAGTATGGGTCATAAACTTGCCCGAGCGATTTGCCTTTTTCCGCTTTTATTCTCTGACTTGGCAAATACATCACGAGCGGTGAATTTACAAACGATGGACGAATTTCTTTAGTTGGCAAAATATAATCAGGCTGATAAGGACTCGGCCCTTCATAACTTGCACCGATATCAAACAAAAATATGCTTCCATCGACATTGAGGCCACTTGTTCCTGTTAAAAATAATTTGCCGCCATTTAAAAGATATTCATCAAGCTTGAGTTTGAGATTATCATTAATAGAAATATTATCCGGCAACACTAATAATTTATACTTTGAAAAATCAATTTCTTCGTCAATCACATCGAACAGGAAATGCCCTTCAAGCAGGATTCTTGCTGCACCTGTATCCGGAGCGTCATCATGAGTTGCCCTTTGGCGAACGTTATGAACTGCTGAGCTTGAAAGTAATCCAATATCAGCAATGTTTTCAACATTATGGCACCAAGGCTCTTTAGCCTTGACCGATTCATAAGCTGATCCAATTATTTTATAGGTGCTGATATCCATTTCGCCAGTCGGATGCAATTGGTCGCCTACGCTGCATTTGGCACCATATGCAAGCATCGCCGCACATTCATATTTTAACGCATTTGGATATTTGTATCCGCCGAATTCTCCCCATGTTGTATGAAACTTGCCAGTCATCCCCAAAAAGTCGAAAGGAAGATTCATACAGTATTTTGCCGATACGGGAAAATGATCATAGCCCCAGCCGCCAGTAGGAAGTGATTCCAATTCAAGATGGCTGAAATATTTCAGAAGCTGGCGATTGCCTCTTTGGATATGTCCGCTGTTGTGGAAAACAGGCATATTGCCCCGAGCATCTTTAGAGGCAGCGGTTGTTTCTTTGTAATAACGCTCAATGGCAATTTCTGCACACTTTAGCCTATCGGCTTCAACAGCAACATTCAATCCCCTGTCTTTCATTATCGCCATGCACCACTTGCAGCAACATTGTCCCTGGGCAATGATATCTAAAAATATGCCATCGGCATCAGGAAACAGCCTCACAACTTCTATTATTTGTTCACATAGATAATTAAGATATGGGCTATTAAAGCACATTAAATGAAAGCCGGGATTCGTAACTTCCGCAGACCAACCAGCATATTGGCCATTAACCTTGATTTCACGCCATTCGGGATGTTCATGTGATGCGAAATTATCTACGCCTGCTGACAAATAAATTGGAACATTAACATCAATTTCTTTTGCAGCTTCGTATTGTGCATCAAGCAGATTAAAATTAAGATGCGGATGCTGACTACCAATTTGAGTTGGGTGATAACTCCAGCCGTGATGGCATTTAGAAAAACAAGTAATCGAATTAACATTACCGATTTTTAAAGCCTGCTGGAATTTTTGTTTGTCAAACTTTGAACCGATATTGTCGATAGCCTCTGAAGTATGAAAATCAAGGTGTATTTGTCTAAATCTTAGTTTATGCATGGAGTTACCTTTTATCATTTAGTAATCATCATCTTATTACTGTCGGAGTACTTAGACGGCAGCATTTTAAACTTTCTGCGAAAATGCTGACTGAACCTTGAAGGATCCTGATAGCCAACAGCTTTTGCTATTCTATTTATCGGCCAATTGTTATTTTTTATCAACTGTGCAGCCCTTGTCATTCTCAAATGCTGAATATACTCTATAAAACTCATTCCATAGGCATTTTTAAAAAGCCTTACCAAATGGCACGGACTAACTTTGGCAATATTTCGTGCGACATATTGTAATCTTATTGTATCATTCAGATTTAAAGCAATATACGAAACCGCTTTATCGAGGGGTGCACCATTTAAGTTCGCCCCCCTATCGCAATTGGTGATTCGATGCTGGATGCCAGCAAAATATATCTCCACAGATATTCGAGCTTCTTCAATTTTCCCCTCGCAGATATTATCGACTATGTTCCTATGCCCTTCACATAATATATCCAAATCCGGCCAATAATCCTGCAAAGTTTTATTAAAAATAATGTGCTGCTTTTGGAAAGTTGTTTCCCAAATTTCAAGCAATTCAGGAATTTGAGCAAATTGGATTATATTCTTATGCAATCCTAATTCTGATAGAGCAAAATTTTCATAATCATATTTTCTGGCGAGCTGCAACATTGAATCAAATGCCATAAGAATCAGCGTCGGATCTGTTCCTAAAGACACTCTTTGGGCGGCTTTACTTGCAGCAAAACCTTCTATCACACTCAAAAGTTCACTTATACTTTTAGCTGAGTTGATTAATGAAAGCATTTTTCAAAATCATTATTCTAAACCACATACTTTTTTCAGTTTTTCAACAAAATACAAAAAATTCTTATAACTCACATCGTGCGGCAGACCATGATCAAACCAGGGAACATAGCCACCCTTTGCTATTGCCTTGCCAAGTTTTTCGATTTCTCTATCAATAGCATCCGGCCCATGGGCTAATGCTTTTTTGTCAACGCCGCCAAACATCAACATCCTGGGGTATTTATCTCTGTAAACGGCGACATCCATACCACATTGAACTTCCATAGGAACAACACCATCTATCCCAGCCTCAAGCCAAATTGGAATGACCTCATCTATGTAGCCATCACTGTCAAGAATGATGAAAGGCACACCAACTTCACGGAGTTTCTTAACCATAATCTTATATCGAGGCAGCATAAACTGTCTCATTTGAGGAGCGCCGAGTAAGGTTGATGTTTTATAGCCTATATCTTCCCACAGACAAATCACATCCGGGACAAAATTGGCAAATAACACTTCGACACTTTTACAAAACAGTTCTACCACTGTGTCCATCATATCTTCAATCATGGCAGGATCATCATAGAATGCATAAGATAAAGGCTCAACACCCATCATATCTCTAAGAGAACCATAAAGACTTCCTGCTGCACCAAGAAAAATCACAAGTGGTAAATCGCGGTCGAGCCATTGTTTTTTCTGGTTTTCCCAATCCTGGCCAATTCTGTTATCATCCCATTTTAGAAGTTTTTTATATTCTTGCCAATCGCTCCGGCTGGTAACGGGGAATTTTTCAAAATGAGGCATCGACAGATACGCATCTTTCTTAAACTCGGTACATATAATGCCATACTTGTTGACATAAGTCTCAGATGTATCAGTTTCCTTTAGAACCTTTCTTTCAAATTCAGGATAAGTAAATAATTTAGCGTCAGGTATAGCCCACAAGTGCCTTTCAAGCCCCAAATAATCAATTAATCCGGGAATATTGCCTATGAATTCTTTTGGCATGCCTTCTGAAGCCCAACGCTGGAAAGTGCTTCTCCATATACCGCCAAGAGTAGCAAGCGTGCGCCCGGGCGATTCAAAACGCATAACGGAATAGAACAAGTCACGTTTATTCATTTGCTTTATATTTTTTGTGCTTTGCATCTTTAAATTTTCCTTATAATTAAATTGATTTGACAAGCTTATAGGTTTTACCCGCGAGGCCATTCCACATAATTATTTTATGTTCCGATGCGAAAATCTGTCCATCTGAACTTACAGTCACAGGCATTTGCTCCCAAGGATTAAGAACTTTCAATGGGCCATTACATTCGGGAGTAACTTTTATATACTTAACTTCGCTGCCATCGTGTTCGGCCTCTACAAGAACCGCTCCCGGTACCCGTAAATCCTTAAAACTTGCTTTTCTTCCTTTGGCTACCGCAGGAAAACAACGAATAACATCATCCGCGGTTCTTTGAACAAGCATCTCCTGTATGGCAGCGCCTGCACCAAAAAGAGCTTCAATCTGGAATATGGGGCCGGCATCTGAACATTCATCATAGAGACTATTGGGGTCATCGCCATCAATGTGAATTTTACTAATACTGCTAAGCAGACCTTTAAACATATATCTGTCATAGAGGTGCAAAAGGCAATTTTCGGCAATTTCTGACATTCCAAGATTTGCAGCGATACAAGCCTGGTACGACCAAGACCAGCCGCAAAAACCTTGCTGCCCATATCTGCGATGAAACTCCAGAAAAGATCTTTTTGCGAACTCAAATTCCTTTGTATCACTGTGCAAACCCAACAACTTAGCAGGAAAAATCGCCATCAATCTGCTCGGATGTCTATGTGATTGAGGAATCCAGCCTGCACGTTTGCCATCATGGAAAAAAGCTTCTTCGTAATCTATTAGGAAACCATCAAGCGACGGTAAAGAAGGAAGATTTGCTTTAATATCCTTACATTTTTCTATCAATTCATCTTTTTGCTCGAGAATATCTGCCGCTTTACAGACATAATCAAATAGTGCCGTTATAGAAGCAATATCAATTGCAGAATTACGACCAAATAACTGATAGTATTCACCGTCATCTTCAAACCAATATTGCTCTGGGGAATGTGTCAATTCAATATTATATTGGCCGCGGGAATCCTTAATCAATATATCAATGTACAATTGAGCGCAACCGCGAAGGAACGGATAAACTTTTTCACTTAATAATTTTTTGTCCTGTGTATATAGATATTGCCACCATACATGCTGAGATGTCCATGCAGTTACTGAAGTTTCTAATGCTAATGGAATGCCGGCTATCGGCCTTCCTGACCAATCTGCATTAAAAGGAACCGCCAAACCATCTGATTCAAAATTATCACGAGCATATTTTTTGAGAATGTCTTTCCAATCATCAGTCAATTTTTTTACCAAGGCTGCCTGTAATTCAGGATGATTAGCTTTGCAGGGCATCCATTGGCATTCCTGAACGTTCGTATTAAAATGATAATCCGCATGCCATGGAGATATCTCATCCTGTACCCATATACCCTGAAGATTTGGCGAAGATTTATCAGCTCTTGTAGAACTTGCCATTGCATAAAGAGCCATTGTCCATAATTTTTCGATGCTTTTACATTCATGGCTAATGGTTGACTTGCTCCAGAAATTATCCCACCACCGATAATGGTTTTGTTTAATCGTCTCAATGCCAACTTTTTGAACACGGTCCATTAACTTATCAGCTTGCGTTTCAAACAAATCAACCTTCGATTCATAAGAAGAGATAGCTCCTATGAGAATGCAGACCTTTCCAAGTTCTCCACCAAATTTTACATATCCATTAATGCCGAAGTCATTTGCTGAAATATCAGATTTGCCGCCAACCACTTTAACGCACACGGCATAAGCAACATTTTCTGGCAGCAAATGCCGCATAATTCCTAAATTTTTAGAACATCCAACAGAGTAAGATGGGGGATCGATATATTCGCTGTTAAATCTCTTATATGATATATCTATAACCTGCGTCGTCTGACTATCAAGCTCAGCAATAAGAACATTTTCACCATCTGGAATAAAAAAATCAGCTTGAAGAGGTTTATACTCAATCGCCCAATTTGCTGCGCGCGGAGTTGGTTCTACATTTACTAAAATTTCCGCTTTTTCAAAAGACAATTGCTGCTTAAATGATACAGGCTGAACCTTATTCATTAAATTCAATTCAAGCTGTCCGCATGATATTTGCTGCTGACCATATCTATAAGGATTGTTTTTGTTAAGCTCCCAACCTTTTTTTCGAAAGCTGATATCACCTTCCATTGCCATTTTGCGAACTTCAGGATATGTGCGTTTCCAATAGGTACCATCTTTGTCAGGATGTCGAAGATCGTTTACATCATGCTTGGAAAAACCTATTTTTAAAGAATCAGGAGTCCCCCAAACAATTGCACCCAGGTCTCCATTGCCTAAGATATGGCCTTCTGTCCAATGAAGCGCAGGAGAATGTAAAGTGTGAACTTTAACGGGAGGATTGACCGATTTGGTCATGTTTTATAGCTCCAGAAACTTAAATCAGTTCTTGTTCAAATAAAAACCTTCGGGAAAATTACCCGCTCGGTCAAAAGCTTTCAATAAAACTTCATCCATCATTAATTGACGTGCTTTAATAATAAGCCCAGCTTGCAAAGAGTTTTCAGCTTTTTCGAGTAACATCAAAGCTTCTTTATTACTATCGACATCAATTTGCAATATTTTAATTCCTTCTGCAATCTGTTTTTTAATATCAACTAAATCAGTTTCATCAATAGAAGTTTTAATACCTGATACTCTGCCGCTGACAATTTTAAAAACCATCAATTCATAAGGCTCAAGTGAGATATTATTAACATCTAATTCCTGTTTCTTTACTACGGCATTAACTTTTAGATCATTACCAATCAGTTTAACAGATATAGGCAGATGGCATCTATTTACAATATATCCATATTCCGAACCAACCCATAAAGCAACCGGATCAGAACCTCCAATATTCTTATAATCAGTTTTTGGCAAAGCTTTGTACTGCCTGATAAATTCACGAAACATCTCAGGCTGGCCCTGTGTATAACCAAGTCCGCCATCAAACATAATGTCCTGCGGCCCGGCAGCCAAAGCCTCGCAATATCGACTAAGATAATGTCTGCCGGCAGGTACCACAATCGCGCAAACGCGGACTTTTTCTTTTTTTGTGACTTCCTTTAAATTGAACCATTTAAGCGGAATGTCCGCTTCCATATATTCATTATAATGTCCTATCGCATTAAGCTCTCCGCTAACCTGATTTGGTAATAACGTCAATTTCGGTGAGTATTTTGGCATTATATTAAGAGGGTCATATTCACGACGACCAAATGGATATCTTCTGGAATCGATAAAAACCAGGCCTTCAATATTGGAAAAAGCATCAGGATACATAACGCCATAAATGTCCGGGGTTTCGAAGAAATTAATATATAATTTCAGATCACTTCGCACGAGACGTACATCCCCTACTAATCTTTTGTAAAATCTTGCAAGCGAAATACTTCTCCACCGCTGCCATGAAGACCATTGATTATTTTTCAGCCATTCATATCTTTTTGCAAATCTATCTTCTCCCTGGAATTCAGGGACTTGAGTCTTAAGTTCTTTTTCATATTTTTTTATACTGTAATCATCAAAGCCTGATGTATAGCCATTAAAAAATATCCAGCCGCTCATCTGCCAATCCATCCAGCGAAGCGATACTCCCTTCAAAGCGGTCGAATCAGCACATGTTCGAGCAACTTCAACAACGAGTTTACTTGCCCATTCCTGCACAGCAGGATGCAAAGGATTCAACAACTGCTGGCCTTTGGTGTCTCTGGTGTAAATATCCTGACCATTTGCCAAATCCTTAATTGATTCCTGCAAACCCCTCGGTGAAGGCTGTAATTCAGGAACATACGACAGACCATTCTTTTCTGCTGTCAAAAGCATTATCCTCATCGGTGGGCTTGTGTAATTCTCTATGGCAGCTTGGCCCCTTTTTCTATTTCCATCTAGAACATCAGAAGCCCAGGTTGCCTGACCATATACTGTCGCAGTATCCCATATCGTATCGACACCCACATGCCTGCACCATTTAGCATATTTATCAGCAGCATTCACCGTTTCAGTAAGGCTATTATCTTTAGCTCCATAATAAATCATCCAACGCATAGGCTCTTCGTAATAAAAACCCATTGAACGAGTAGTTTCGCTTAACTTAAATTCATCAAGCTCACCTTCTAATTCATATATTCTTATCCTGGATACCGTTGCCCGAAGCCCTTTTTGCCATGTCAAGAAAAACAGCATAAAATCATTTTGACGTGGAACAATATGCATAGCATAGGTCTGCATTTTATTCGATAAAGGATATTCTCCGCCGCAAACAATGCCACCATCTATAGGATGAGGCAAATCTTCTGTAAATTCATATTGGTCAAAAAAGCTTACTGTGAATGTTCTTAAATTGTCATCCGGATAATCAATTTCCAGCCTGTACCATGACCCAGGTTTTTTAATATTGATATTGTACGCAAACCAGCTTGGATTAGCTCTGTTGATATATAAACCGGAATCGCCGGATTCTATATATTCCCCTGCGATACTGCTTTGTTTACGTATCCCATCTGGAGATTGCAACTCTGGCAGGATTTCCCGACAATCAATCTCTTCGGTTAGTATCCATTTAGCTTCTTTTTCTGACATCAACGGTTTATTATCCGTGTCAATACCATAAACAGTTAAAGGTGCTGCAGCGTACTTATCATTAACTTTAAACAAAACTTCGGCTTTGCCCTCAAAGTCGATGGGAATCGAAATCTTTTTTTCAAACCAATTGCCTTTACTCTTAACATTTATCACTTCTATGATTTTAATTTTGCCTTCGATGTTACATAAAACGTCAAGTCTGTAATTTTCAACATTTAGTGGTTCGGCTGTAATCTTAACTTTTAACACATCACCTTTTTTCCAATAAGCCTGATGATTTTCAAATTTTACTATAACCCTGCTTTTTGGATTTTCGGTTCTAACAATCTTAACTGATTTTACCCACGCAATTCCGGGGTGCCAATCTCTAAAAATCTTAAGTTTGTTAACACCTTGATTAAATTTTACATTGCACACCTTGTAAAAATCTTTTTCATTACCTAACTTTGTATTTTTTACCGGCGTTTCAATAACCAATGCATCATTTATATAATATTTTTGTTCCCAATCCGGAGCTTTAGTTTCGATCCATAATTCATAAATCCCCTCCTGCACAGCTTCAAATTCCCACTCAACCCATCCATTGCCACGTATAAATCCTTTTTCTTTTATTCCTGCCAAGTCATTATCAGTTAATTCTAATTTGTCGATATCAGAAAGGCCGAGATTAATCACCGAATCAGTCGCGGCAAGAACCTGAATAGATAAAATTGAAAAAATTAAAATTAAAATCCTTGCAGAAATGGTCATTTTTTAACTTCTCCCAATGTAGCCCCGTTGACAAAATGAGTATCGACCGATTTCATCGGTTCAAGAACCTCTTTGCCTAAAGTTAATGATTTTAACATATTCATAGCTTCTGTAACCATCGATTTGAAATCCTGCTCAACTGTGGCCAGTTTAGGATAATTTTGCTGAGCAATCCATGCTGAACCCCAGCTGACTACACTTAAATCCTCTGGAATTTTCATTCCAAGTTCGGTCGCTGCAAACACAACTGCTCTTGCAATCAAAATACCATGACAAATTACAGCAGTAGGCCTTTCCTGTGCTGTCAAGATGCTGCGTGCCCATTTAATACTTTCTTCGGATTGAACACTGCCATAATCCAATACATCATGACCAAAAATACGAATCCACGAATCATGATTAATATCAACAATGCCTGAACGAACAGCATTTTGAAAACCGCCCATTGCTTTTCGATGAAGCAAGTATCGCTGGGGACCACCGGCATAAGCAATCCTTCTATGTCCTAAAGCAACCAATCTGTTTATAGCATCAACAATGCCGGCTTCTGCATTAGTTATCACGCAATATCTCGAAGGTTCATCGATAGATACACAGGGATAATTATTCCATTCTTCCAATTGGCTTCGCAGTTTATCGCCAACATCTCCTACGATAATCGATCCATCAACGAGACTTGAAGTCATTTGCTGAGGAAGTATCTCATCTTCTCCCTCGCGATGAATATCGACCATATATTGTGTGCTATTCTCATTGCAGGCTTCAACAAAACAAGCGAGAATCGGGGCATTAAAGTCCATCGACAGCGCCGCCTGAGCATTTCTTCCGTTTAATATGCATCCAATTCTGTCTGTCTTCATCGAACGCAAAATCTGTCCGGCTGCATGAGGATGATAGTTTAATTCCTTGGCGATTCGCCTGATTTCGTCAGCTTTTTCAGTGCTTATTTGAGAAGAACCGCTCATCGCCATAGATACAGCAGCGCGCGAAACGCCTGCTCTTTTTGCAACATCCACGGAAGTAACTCGTTTCACAGCCATAATTCCACCTTACCGAATCTAATTTACACGTATAAGTTTAACATATATAGAATCTGCAAGTCAAGCCATTTCATTCCGCACAATAAACATCTCTTTATGTATTGCGACATAACATATTACAATCTAAATACTTATAAAAAAATAAAATAAATCGTAAATTTCTTGCACTTATAAACAAATATGTTAAAATCACTTACACGTGTTAGTAATCTGTTTTTATATTTATGTTTTTATTTTGATTATGAAACAATGTTAGAATATTAGAGAGAAAAGAAAACATGAAATCAGCTTATATCACATCAATATTGATAGGAGTATTCACCATGGCAACCTTCGCCGGCAACGATAACCAGATTTACGACATCGGCACCAATTATTTCAAGATAAAAATAATCGTCAATTCAACACATTTAGAACAACAATTCGGTCCGAGATTTGATAATACAGCTTATGTAGATAGTGTCTGGGTCAATGGCAAATCATTTTTAAGAGAGAAAACAGGCCTAACAGATGAATTCGGAATTAATGGGATTGGTGTACTAAATTATGATCAGGCTAAGCCTCAGGAAACTTTCATTAAAATCGGCGTTGGCGAATTGACTAAACTCAAAGATGAAAATTATCGATTTAGCCTTAAATATCCCGTAGTGAAAAAATGGCCGATAGAAGTCACCAACAATGACACTTCATTAACAATTATCCAAAAAAGCACACTTGTCAATGGCTATGCATATCAATACAAAAAAACATATACAATAGATCCTTGTAATAATCTTCTAACCATTAGTTATGAATTACAAAATATCGGCAGCAAAAAATTTGAGTTCGGCCAATACAACCATAACTGGTTTAATTTCAATACTGACATATCAAACACTTATTCAATGGACTTGGGATTTAAATTTGCAATTGAAAACTTCAATAAAAAAGGATATTTCACATATGATAATGGCAAACTTTTCCCAACATCAATCATTAATACTCCTGTTTATGTAAGCAGTGATATGTCTTCACCTGCTTTAGCAAACAAAATGATTCTGAATTGCAGTTTGACTGGTCAGCAAGTTACTATTACAGGCGATTTTGATGTCGAGAGAACCTTATTTTATGCTCAACAAGATGCTATCTGCCCGGAGGTTTTTGTTAGACGCGAATTAGGGCCTGAGCAAATTACAAACTGGACTAGACAATATGAATTTAAAAGTGATTTACCAATTACCATACACCGTCAGGGCTGGGAATGGACTGATCAGGAGATGTTAGATGTTGTAACTGACCTTGATGACATGAATTCCCAGAATTTTATAACATTTATCAGTAATCCAGATAATATTGAAAAAAGAAAATTGCAATGGGGCGGCAATAATAAAATCGGTTGGGCTGAATACAAATTTATGATACCTGCAAACGGCTGGTTTGAACTATTAACGCACAGCCGTCATGGATCTTTACCAGAACACGATGTTTTTATAGATAATGAATGCATTATCCGCCTCGGGGCAAATGATAGCGATAAGGTTGACGAGAAATTTTATAAAGAAGATAACGTCTATCTTACCAAAGGAGAGCATACAATAAGATTCAGAAGGCTGAATCATCCAGGCAGACTGCCGGACACTTGGAAATTAGTTCAGGCAACAGGTAATCCCGCTGGCTCTATTTTTAGTAAAATTTCAAGCAGAGATATCATCAGAGTTGGCGAGCCAATAACAATAGATATTTTAGCAGGTACTTCGGCGCCTGTGGAATATTCTTTTACAGCAGTCAATCGACTTACTAATGAATCTGAACTACTTGGTATAATCAATACACCCGCTGCCGATAAACCCTCGAACTATAAAATTTCTCATACAACAAAACTTGAAGGTCCTTTCCATATTACAGTCAAAGCAAATGGCAAGGAATTGCCTTTATATTATGGAATGTATATTTCAATTGATACAAAGTCTAAATCTCAATCAACAAATATTCATAATAAAGAACTTATTCATAATATTGACTGTATCAAACAAACTGATATGGGAAAGCAACTGGAAATAAGTAAAAATTACTGGGAAGCTTATGGAAAAACCAGAATTGTAACTACCGAATCTGGGACATATCGTGAAGGAGGAGATAATCTTGACGCAAATATTCCTGTTGCTCCCGGCCTTACTGAAAAATTCAAGAGTGGTTTTTCTTATGCTATCGATGTACACGAAACACAAACACCTTATTTGCTTGAAGTTGATATCCCTGACGATGATCGAAGAACATCAAACGTAATAATTCTTGAAGATGCCCAAACATCTAAAAGTCTCGAATATCCTGCAGCTCAACTTGGCAGCGGCTATGAAACGGGCGACTGGTTCCGTCTATCAAACAAAATGTATACACATCGCGTTTTATTCTGGCCAAGTCAACTTAAACTCAGGGCTGCAATTGTAAGTATGAATCCGGGTATGCGGCCTGCGGCAGCGGCAATTCGCGTTTATAAACTTGACATTGTACCGATGCTAAAAAAACCATCCACAAATAATAGGCAAATCGCTGTCTGGATGGAAGAAAGAGGTCGGCATACCGCATACTTTCGAGTGTTCGATTCCAAATGGGATACTCTTGAAAAGGATTATATCGGAATACAGAGATTTTGCCAGATGTGCATTTACAGCGGCATAAATACAATAAATACCACGGATGTTATTTACCAGCAAACAATGTATCCCAGCAATGAACTCGAAGGTTATTTTACATACAGAGCCCACCCCCTTGTACGTTTGACCGCGTTGATGTGCGAAAAGTATAATATGAAATATGTACCTGAGCTTCATCTAACCGGCACACCCTGGTTCGATAATAAGGTAATGCCTAAATTGGCAAAATCAGAAGAACATTTCAATGATATGCTATTAATAGACAGGTTAGGCAATATAGCCCAGGGAGGAGTCAATGCCCCACGATATAATGCTCTGCATCCGGCAATCCAGGAAAAATTTAAAAATATAGTCGGAGAATTAGCCGACCTTTTAAATGACAGCCCGGCTTTTGAAGGAGTGTCCTGCCGTTTAATGTCATGGGTTTGGCCTTCATGGAATGCGTTGCCCGGCCTTTCTTGGGGCTATGGCGACTGGACCATAAAGCAATTCGAAAAAGATACCGGCTATACTGTGCCGCAATTTAAAAGCGACACCAAATATCAGGACAGGTTTGAGTACCTTACATCTGAAAAAATGTTAGACAAATGGCTGCATTGGCGAGCACAGGAAATTACTGCTTATCTTACGAAACTAAGAGATCGTATCAATGCCGCAAGAACAGACACTAAATTATTTTTGCCATATTACGAAGAACCCTCCAATGGAATGGATGCTGTTTATGGCTCCGTTCTAAAAACCCCGAAAGGGGCTTTATACGAAGCAGGTATAGACCTGAACATTATCAATAACGAAGAATGCATTCTCTTGTACCCATCTGCAATATATGGGCGCAGAAATTCCACTCCAACTTCAGACCAGGCTGTTCATGACACATTATTTAATATCGAGCACAAAAATCTAACTACCGGCCAAGGCCGAGGCTTTGCATTTGGCAATGCGTATTTTGAACATCACGAAGCGGTACCTATTCATAAATTGGGACTAGAAAATCTTGAGCCGGGCAAATATTGTGGTGCTGCTGAAGCGGTCGGCAGAAATATGCTGGAAAAATTCAGTCTTGTTTTAGCTGACCAGGATACAACTTTTATGCGAATCGGCGGCTTAGGTTATACATTTGGACAATCTGAATACTACAACGAATGGTTTTCTGTTTACAAAGAACTGCCAAACGAGCATTTTTCTCAAGTTAAAGATGCATTAGACCCTGTCGCGGTATGGCAACTTTCGACAAATGACCGCATGTACTTTTATGCAGTAAACAGAGAATCTTATAATGTGGAAATTACAATAAAGCTGGAGAGATGTAAATCCATTACACCTTTAGGCAGCAGCCCTGATGCAAAAGTTAATAAAGAGACTGTGACACTGCAATTGAAACCTTATCAATTAGTCGCCTATTACACTGCTCACCAAGTCAATATTACCAACGTTGAAACTGTTGTGCCTGAAAATGAAATAAAAAAACTTAAAAATTTATTAATTGAATGTCATCGCATAGCAAAAACATTAAAAGACTCTTCAATCTCATCTGAGCTCAAAGATAAATTCAATAAAAATATAAAGATAGCTCAAGAACATTACAAAAAAAGGTGGTTCTCAAATACAAGAGCCGCCCTGTCAAATACTAAGATGATTGAAGTTTATGAACAGCTCGCAGATTACCCTCAAGGTCTTTACGAGAGGCGCTCCCCTTTAAATATTTTAAGACCCAAAGCAATTGGAAGATACCTGCCGGAAATCCCGCCAATATCGGAACCCATTGAAATTCTTAATAAATATAGCGGCAATAATAATTTGAAACTCGTTGACTCGAGTGATTATTACAGCGAATGGGCCGGAACAAAATTATTAACAACATCCTCCGAACAAATAATGCTGAACTTAGAGATTCCGTTTAAAGGAAAATACAATTTATCAATTGGCTACATCAAGAAAGATCTTTCTTCGACTATCGTGAGCATAAACGTAACCAATCACCAAAATAAAATAAAGCCAAAGAAAATAAACCAGCCGGAGAAGGCTATTTTTCCAAATTTAATATTAAAGTCGGGTCAAACAAACATTTCGATTCAGTGTAATGAAAGTTTTGCGATTTACGGCCTTTTAATTGAACCGGTATATACTCCTATTGATGATAAATGTTGGGCTACCATAGGCCCCTTCACAGGAAAAGCTCTTTCTGGTTTCCAAATTAAAGAATTAAAAGCGGAAATGCTGCGGCAAGACCCGCCTTTATCTGAGATAGATTTTGACGCTTCTTATAAAGGTGAAGATGACAAAAATATCAGTTGGCAATTTGAGAACATATTAAAACCGCCTTTTAAGTCACCAAGCCCATTGCCGCAAGTTCATTTCCTTAACAGAGCAGGTATAAACAAAGGTGGTATCTGCTATGGCGTTACTTTCATAGATTCTCCTGACGAACGTGAAGCTCAAATACTTATCGCCAGCGACTGGTGGGCAAATGCGTATCTAAATGATGAAACGCTAAAATCAAACAGAGTCAGGGACCGAGTTGATATTGATGGATCTGAATTTACCGGTTGGACTCCATTGCCTGCAACAGTGCAATTACATAAAGGATTGAATAAACTTGTCATTCAAAATCATGGCGGGCGCAGCAGCAACTGGTATTCAGTATTAATAACTAATCCTGGCGATTTGAAATTTTTCGCAAGGCGCAATAGATAATACAACAGGAATATACAAATTCTAATCTAAATACAATTCATTAGTATTCCATCTCCAGGATTTGGAAAACAATGAAAAGTCCACCATATCCACATTTCCCTGCCCATCTAAATTCTGTGGGGATGGATTTGTATCAAGCCATTTTTCTGTAAATTCAAACAAGTCGTCTAAATCAACATCGCCATCTTCATCAAAGTCAGCTTCTGGCGAAACATAACATGATTTCGGATCCGACCATTGAGTTTCAAATAGACTTTGTGTTGATCGCAATTTCACGCGATAGGTAAACTTATCGCCCGGCAGGATAGAGTTGAATGCAAAAGCAGGTTCATCTATCCAGCCGCTGTCTATACCGTTCTCGGTTTGACTTTCAAAATAATATTGTACTTGTGATCCTGAAGCAGCTGTCATGGAAACAATTTCTTCTCCCCCAATCATTTCATCAAGGTTCCAATGCGCGACAAGCCCGGTTGAGCTTACTATGCCTTTTGCTGCAAGTGTGGCTATCTCTGCATCGCTTAGTGAACGATTATATATTCTTACATCATCAATAAGTCCGTTAAAATAATCAGCATTATTATATGTTCCAATCTTTACATTATGGCCGGTTGCTGTATTTATTGCCGCTGGACTGGCAATCAATGTTTTTTTAACGCCATCTACATAATAATTTATATGAGTAGTGTAAGGTGTTGCTACGCTTGGAAGCACAACCGCTACATGATGCCATTGATTATCACGTACATCAGCTATACCAGCTGAATAGCCTACTGCTCCGACTTTTATGCAGGGACCGCCCTTCTGACTTACAAGTCCGTAGCTAGCTTGTATTATAAATCTCCAATCGTTTCCTGTTGCAGGGTCTCCCCATGAAAGGATTGTTCCTGCCTGACTGGTTTTAACCCAGGCTGAGCAAGTTCTGGAGGTTTTAGCTGCTACACCATAATAATCAGGAATATCTATATAATCATCAATGCCATCAAACTGAGCGCTGCCTTGGATCGCACTGTCAGCTATTTGTACGATTGTGCCGTTTGTTAAAAAACCATGATTACTTCCAGCAGAATCCTCAACTTCGCTTCCGCTTGTAGAAATATGCGGAGGCACATGCCACAAAGCAGGATCCGGGCTTGGTATGAGGAAGCCTGTAAAAGCTGATTTTTCCTCTGTATAAACTGATTCATTCTGATTAGAAGATGTATCACGCACTTTGACTCTGTAAGTATATGATGTTTCGGGATTGAGTCCTGTATCTTCGTATATTCCAGAACTTTGCCAGCCGCTATCGTGCCCTCCCGGCGTCAAACAATTAAAATAATATTCAACATTAGATTGATTATCAACTGCCTCTGCCTGCATACTGATAGTTGTATTTTCAATTGCATGAGGCTGCACCACCCATCCTGAACCTATAAATTGAGGTGGTTGAGCATCCCCTGCGAGCAGACTAACAATAACGACAGTTTCTCTTGGTGAAATAATTATAGGATTCACAGTTCCCTGCTCGGCTGCATATTCCCCATTATTCAGAGAACGGTATATTTGAGTACTTACAGTGTTGACATTAGTAAGCACCTGACTTGTTGAAGCATTATTATAGGCCATGACTATATCTGCTTTGCCGCTGCGTGTAATCCTAACTGCAACCACATCGTTATTAGATTGATTGATATATTCCACGAGATACGGAGATGCACCATAGGCACATGACAGACCATAACTATAATTATCACCTGATACGTAGGCCCCCTTAAGTCCGGTTAAATTTACCCATACACTGCTGCCCGAGCTTGTAACTGAACCAACATTAGAACCATAAATAGCATAATTAAGAGATCCTGCTGTAAAATTTAAGCTGTTGGAAGGCGAGGGACTTGTATTAACTTTTATATAGCCTCTTGGTCCATAAAACGAGCTTGTGGCTGCTGTAGCTTTTGCCATTATCCAGCCGCTAAGGCCATCTTTGTCTCCAAACCATATTTGAGCAACAGACCATTTATCAGCAACAGGAGGAGTAAGTTCACCATAAAAATGTTTTCTTGGACTGAAAGCATCCGCACCAACTACCCAGGTTCCTTGAACAATTGATGATTTCTTTTGAAGGCTTTCAGGCCATGTGACAAAAAGTGTACCGTCTGTACTATTAGCAGTACTGGAACTTGATTTGAGAATAGGGATATTTGCAGTTTCCATATATCCATTCCATACATTGTATGTAGTCGATGCAACTGATGCTCCGATACCTGTTTCACAACGCGGCATTGTCGGCATCATTATCTGAAAATTATTTTTCCTAATCTGCGGCCCGCCAATATTATAATTGTAACGGCACAAATCAGAACCAAGGCTTCCAGTTGGTATGGTGTTATCATAAAAATACATTGGAGTATATGCATAGAATCGAAAGTCTCGTGCCATGCCGCCGCTGATACGAGATGCCGCAACAGCCCTTGCTACAGGATCTTTCGAAAGCCCGGCACTTATGTCAAAAGGACTTATTGGGCCGCCGATTGACCAATATCTTTTCCAGTGAGGCGCAGTAGATGATTCTCCATAGCCGTTTCTTAGCATATCATGACAATAGCCTGCCATGTGTATAATCAAATCATGTGCAACAAAATCATGAGTAAGCATATAATAGCGGCCAATGAAAGTCAGTTCAAAAGCATGGTAAAGAGCCGACGGAGATGAGTTATCAACATAATTCAATGCGCCGCTGCTGAGCTTGAAATTTTGATACATATCCTCAATCAAATCCTGTGCAACAATCGCATAATGCTGTTTGTCAGAATATAACATAGATGCTAACTTTAAGGTAGCCGCATATTGTGACATTGCGTTTGGCGCATATTGCTCCCAGGTAACACCTTCAGTCATATCTTCATATGCCCAGTCAATATAATATTCCAAACGACCAAGCCAGTTAGTAATATCAGAAATGCTCGCAGTGTAACCCGGATATCTGCTTAACATATAAACGCATTCAAGGGCTTCATAAGTTCTCCATATCCTTTCATTCGCCGCAATAGCATCATTAATAAGTGTATTAAGTTGAGTTTTCGCCGTGTTCAGATATGTACTATTGCCGCGATAAAGACTTTCAGGCGCAGCATATCCCCAACAGGTCCAGAAAGCGATATCTTTATCACCAGCCTCTTTTTTGGCCCTTGCTAAATAAGGGTTATCTGCCGACATAATCGTGTTCGGATCGCCCAGCCATGCATTTGCACTATTAGAGAATATATTAATTGCCCATAGCGCCAGTAAAAGATGCATTGGTGCGAACGGGCTTTTTTTACATAAAATCATTCATCACACTCCTTGGGAAGTTTTAAAACAAAACAGTTCTATTAAATTATACAATATTTTGGGCTGTTTTTAGCAAAAGAAATCAAAACATAAGTCTTTTTTTTCATATCACTATGCCATTTTTAAAATATCCATTTAAATTCAATTTTCAAGATAACATTCGTTGTATTTTTTCTTTTTTGTCATAAAATTATTAATATTAGAAACAGAAAACACTTTTTGGAGCAAATAAATATGTTCAGCAAATCTATTACAGTAAGTTCAAAAATTAATCATATTATGTTATTAATCATTTTATACTCAACCGCTGGAAATGCATTTCAGCTTCCAGAAACATTTGAACCATTACCACCATCACCATCATTAAACAAGACATTGATAAAACCAGATCCAATGGCTATTACCATTTGCCTTGATGATCCTCGCCTCAATGAATATGCGACAGCAAGACCAAAGAATCTTGATGAGATTTATGAACCTGTCATCGTAACCAGGCCGCCAACGAATGCTTATTCAGGCTTAATTCAAATGTCAGATGGAGAAATAAGGCATTATGCTTTCGGACGCAATGATGATACGCCTGATATTGGTTACATCAGTTCTAAAGACAATGGAATTACCTGGCAGGAAAAATCCTGTCACTGGTGGCAAAAGGGAATGGATTTCCAAAGTCCCAAATCCGGAGAATATATTCGTTTCCACTCAGAAAGAGTTACAGGTGAGGGCCAATATTGCATTCGTACTTCAGGAGGACTTGACAGCGGATGCAGCATAAAAAAACTCTTTCCTGTTTTTATGCAGGCTTGCAGGTCAATATATATACCCCAAAAACATAGGATCCTAATGGCATGTTCGAGAGATGGTAAAGACCCAAATGCACGCGGTACAATTGCTTTCCGCTCCGATGACGATGGTCTCACTTGGCAGCATAGCGACTGGATCAATGTTCCTGATTTTTCTATTTCAGGAATTCACAAATCTTCTCGATGGCAGCAGCACGGCCTTGAACCCACAATGCTTCAACTTAAAGATGGCAGAATCTGGATGATTCTTAGAACTTCTCATGATAACTTTTTTGAAACATTCAGCAAAGATTTTGGCAAAACATGGGAAAAACCAACCGAGTCAAGATTCTTTGGTACTAATACAATGCCCCATTTCTTAAGGTTAAAGGATGGCAAGATTCTGTTTTTCTGGTGCAATTCAACACCCTTGCCGGAAATACCTCAATTCAGAAGCGAAGATAAAAATGGCTTTGTATTTACAAACCGAGATGTCCTGCACGTTGCAATCTCTGATGATGAAGGTAAAACATTTAAAGGCTTTAGAGAACTTTTGCTAAATGCACGGCGTAATGATGGTGATTACGCAATTACTGGCGGAATCGACCGAAGCGTACATCAATCACAAGCTATACAGATTACAGATGACAAAGTACTGATTTCGATAGGTCAACATCCTATCCATCGAGTCATGGTAATTTTTGATGTCGATTGGATAGGTGAAACAGAAAGAAACTGTACTTTCACAGATGGACTGAAAAGCTTGTGCGTGCATAAATACCTAAAAGGCGTTAAAGGTCATCGCTCATTCAACAGAACATCAGGAGCCGGCTTAATTGCCAGTCCAGATCAACCCGACAAACGGGTATTGCAAATAAAGAAGCCAAAAAATTCCGAGCTTATTGTTGAAAATGATGGTGCAACATGGAATTTTCCTGCTGCGATTTCAGGCGAACTTGAAATTCGAATCTATCTGACCAAGGAATTCAAAGGTTCACGTTTAAGCATGATTGATCGCTGGTTCAATCCCGTGGATTTGACAGCATACAAATATGCGATGTTCAATTTGGATATAACTTCAGACGGAAGCATTAATGCCGAAAATTTACTTGTCAAAGAGCAATGGCACAACTTAAAACTTGTTTGGAAGAACACAAACGATTCTGATACCGCACAGTGCCGGCTTTATATCGACGGCAAACAAATTAACCAAATGCTGAAACTCAATCGTAAAACAATTAACGGTATCAGTTATTTACATATAATATCTACTGCACCTGACGGCGTTTACGATGATTCAGGTATGCTGATTGAATCAATAAACGCCAAAATTGAATAACTTACAAAAAAGAAAATGATTTTTCACCTTTTGCTAAGTTCTTCATATACTTGGTTATAATACAGTGCATTTTCAATTGGTGTATTTGAAGGAATATGATTGCCCACGGCCATAAAGAAACCGGGGCAATTTTTGCCAATTGAAATGCACCTTTCAACTTCATTTCTTATTTCTTTCTTTGTTCCATCAAGCAGGATTCGAGTATCAGCATTCCCCACAAAAGAATGAGTTTTACCATATTTTTCAGCGATATATTTCATATCTGTTGTCGGTTCTAAAACAAAGCCATGAATTCCCGTGGAAGCGATATCATCTATGAATTGAGTATAGTTACCATCTGATGTATAGATAACTTTTTTGCCGCTATCAATCAAAGGAGCAAATAATTTTTTATAATTCGGAAAAATGTATGTTCTATACCATTCGGGCGATGTGAAAGGTCCGCTCGTCCAGACAATATCATCATGAATCATTGCTACGGGAACATTACTTTGTGCAAGAGCATCAAAATACTGGCTTATCCAGGAACAATATCTATTTGTTAAATCCCCAAATTTGACTGGGTCAGTACCCATAGCCATTAGCATCATATCCCAACCGAATATTTCGATTAAGCCAGATACACACGTTACGTAAATACCTGTCATATTCACTGCATCAGGAAATTTCTGACAGAGCTGCTCATAGTGTTCCTCGAAATCGCGTGCTGCAATAATTATATCAATTTTGCCGTAAGCTTGCCATGGATCGAAATTCAGCACATCTTGCGGATCTTTAAAAGGACAAAATACCTCATTGTTATAATCTGTTCCTTCCGCAGCATATTCAGCATGTCCCATGCTTGTTCTTATTTTGCCGAATATCTGAGTATTTATAAGTATAGACCATATAAAATCATAATTCCATGCCTTCATAAAAGCGGCACTTGCTTTTATTTTAATATTCTCAGTACTTTGAGAATCAACTTTTATTCCTGTTACAGCATTAATCAACGGCCAATGAGTTTCCACTGAATATTCTGTCCGTGGAATTCTTTTTGTTTTTTCGAGATTTAATGCAGCAATACCATCTTGGTACGACATTTTCAGACCTCAATGCAAATCAATGATTTCAATTTTCAGCTTTCTGCGATTTCATGACTACCCTGCGAAAATGATTGATTGAAGCATCAAGCCCTGGAGGTGGTGGATCACTGGGCCAGCTCCAAGAAACAGGCCTGTACAAAGATGCACATTGCTCTGACATTTTGGGCAATTTTTTATAGTCAGTCCATGCATTATCATATTTTTCAATTAAATTATTCAGCTTCGCACAATTCCACTGATTATTCTTTTCAGAGCAATATCCTTCGGCAAGTATCTGCCAGCCAAAAGAAATGGCAGTAAAAAGCCTGAGACCATATTCAATTGAAATCCTCAAATAATCATCCAATTTTGAATCTGATATAGTCATCTGATTGTACAAATTCTGAATTTGCTTCCAAATTTTAACAGATTCTTCTTTTTCTTTAATAACCTCACCAAATAAATCATTTTCATAAAGATTTTCGAAAACAGGTTTGAGATGCCCTGCTCCCCCAAGATTATCATGCGGTATCAAACCGCTTAGAACATCATCGCGCATCCAAAGGTTTGTTGGAAGCTTTATGCCGTTCAATTGTTTATTATATTCTGCACAATATTGTCCTTTAAGTATCGCATCCAAAGAAAGAAGGCAAATTTTTCTGAATATTTCCGTGTCTTTCAAAGAAAGCTTCAAAATATTTTCGCAATAATCGTTGAAATATTCCAACTCTGTCCGATTCGGTTCATTGACATACTTAGCCAGGACGTAACAAGCCAAGTCGGGCCATAAATCATTTTTGATATATGGGCCATACCAGCCGCCGCCTCGGGACCAATTATATATACCTTTTATAAGTGGATGACCGATTACATCTTTAAGCCCTTTAGGTTCTGCAACCTCTGTGAAACCATTAATCACACCATATACCGCATAATTTGGAAATGCTCCCTTTCCCTCATACTCGCGTTGTGATTGTACTTCAATAATCTGTTGGTGCTTGCCCTGGGTAAGGCAGGGATTAAATTTCATATTACGCCAGAAATCATATGACGTATGCTTTATTGAAAATACAAGTTTTTCATGAGGCTCTATTTGATTCGTCACATCAAGGTAATAATCGAGGTTAGAATGGAAACGATCATGAAAAACATCCCACGTCCTGAATATCAAATTTTTATTATTTTTTTTACATATAACGTCTCTCAAAAATTTCAGAAGTTTTACATATGATTTTTTTTCTTTACTCAAACCATCTGTAGCGTTTTTAGCCCATTCGATAGGACTATTTCCAACATGATAAGGTGTATCCATAAGATAAGTTTCGCCTACCCTGACAATAAAGCCGTCTATCTCGGGATAAACAGAGCAAATCTCATCAAATAATACCTCGTGAAGTTTGAGAGTGAGTTCCTTTTCGATTGTGATTTTCCCACTATCATCATCACAAATATCATCACGGAATGTTGATACGATACTCCTGGGTAAAACAAACAGGTCAATGTGATAAAATACTTCCAATCCTGCAGCTTTGGCATTTTGTATTTGTATATTTACTTTAGCTTTTAAATTTTCGTACCAACTCTTTTCTTCATCGGATGCCGGAAACGCCCCATTACCTATTTTTGCAAATGTGGCCAAACAATTAATGTGTTTAAAAACCTGCCCGTTAAAACCATAGGCTTTCAATTTGCCCGGAGACGAAAAGCTTGTCTCAAATGGCTTTTCACCCGGATTATTATGAATCATGTCTAATATAAATCTCATATTTTTATTTCTTTTTGACAAACTTCAGACTGTTTTATTTCTTCACACTTATCGTCTTTAAAATGAGCTACTGTTCCATCATCCTCGTGATCTCTTTTCATAGTGGATAATCTCTTCAACATCGAAAAGAGATTTGAAATCCCACCAATAGCAAACCATATCGTAACTAAAAAAGCAATAGCAACGTATATTTTTAAATATGTCTCCCAATAATTCAACCATGCCTGGGCTGACGAACCTCTAATCTTTGCAATGATACATCCTGCCACAAAGATAACAAACCAAAGAATGCTCCAGAAAATACTACTATAAAATATAATTTTGTCACCGAAACTAAACTCGCTAGTCATGCCGAGGCGTGAAACAATTAAATTAAACACACCTTTTTTGGAACTTTTTTCAGGTGAAAAATTCTTTTCGTGATCGGATTTGATAGCATATTCCCCCCTGTGCAGCATCCTCTCTAAATTAAATGTTTTATTCTGAATTAAGGAAACCACTATATACAAAGTCGCTGAACAAAACATCGATATTGCATAGAGATACTGCCCGTTAACTGGAAATTTATTACCAAATAAATTTTCCCATAAAGAGGTATTGCTTAGTACAAAACCTCCAAGACCAATAGAAGTGCCAACAATCATAGCTGAAAAAGCTCCTGCGGTTGTTCCTTTTTTCCAATAAAGTCCGCCTATGATCGCAGGTCCTGCCCCGCCAAGAAAAATAACACCTGTCATCGCCCAATACATGTAAATCGGCATTGACATAGGATATATCAAACTAAAAATAAAAACAAATATCGCAACACCAACGATGGATAGACGCAGATATCTGATATGCTCACCCGGTTTAAAAGGTTTTCTTCTAAGCGGCATAACAATATCTTGTAAAAAAATGCTTCCCCAAGAATGCATATATGTATCATAATTACTAACACATGCTGCCAGCAATACCGCGCACAAAGCCCCCTTTAGACCTGTTGGAAGCAATTTCCCTAAAATTGTTGGCACCAACATTTGATTACGTGTATTTTCGTCTCCAATTTTCCCAAGGACATTGTTTATCTGCACAGATATTTCACTAAAATCAACATGCCTTAATGCAATAAGAGCAGCTATTGGAATTAGAATATTGACCGCATCCTGAGGTATTTGTCTCCATGGTGCAAGAACTTTCGCCATCTTTGCTTCATGTGGATTTTTGGCTGAAGTATTATATTGTCCGCTTCCCTGCCAGGCGGTATAAGAATAAAAAATTCCTATCACCATAATCGCAAAATACCAAAAATCAAAGTTGCCATGTTTTTTTGTATCGAATGGGTCTATCAGCGACTCGCCAGGTGGGGATGCTTGTAAAACTTCTGTCACCTGTGTCCAGTTAAAATTGATAACAATAAAAAATATAATCAATATCATTACGATATTTACAAATAAACCCTGAACATAGTCAGTAGTTATAATAGTAATCTGCCCGCCGCTAAGAGCAAAATAAAGCGAAACTATAATGAGAAAAAGCATAATAATAGAAAATGATGGTATCGTAACGCCGTAAACCTGAAAATACTCAGGCATTCCACAAAAATATACAAATACCTTAGACCCAACAAGAGGGAAAATTCCAAAATTTAATATCCCGGAAATAAAACATAATATCCCTGCAAACCTTCGAAAACTTTTACTATATCGCATTTCAAAATATTGGCCAAGAGTCATAGCTCTTGTCTCTCGAAATCGGTAGATAACATAACCAGTTGTTGCAATCACCATAAAAACAGGTATTACCATCATACGCCACCACGTCGTTGTTAAACCTGCTTCCGTAACCATCTCCCAAGTAGCGACAAAAGACACTACTCCCATCGCAGCCATGCCCTCAGAAACCGACAACAAATATCTTCCCGCGCAACGATTTGCGGTCAGGAAATCAGCAACACTTAGCATAAAACGTTTAGTGCCTAAAGCAACTGAAACCATAAAAACAAAGCAGGCAACAACAATGCCCCAATCAAGTATATCCATATTCATAAAACAAATCCTATTCGGTCTTTAAATTCTCTCTGAGAACTTCATAATACTTAGAATCCGCAACTCTATATTGGCTGAACGCATCATCTCGTATATATATTACATTTCCGACATGCACTCCTGCATCAAATTCCTTTGCTGATTGCAGGTATCCTTTCAAGTTTTCCGTGAATATATGAAAATCATACGCAACCGGACAACCTGGTGCTGAATGCCTAAGCATTAATCCGCGATTTCGGTGTTCCATATAATTTGAAGTCCAGACGTCATATGTTCTATTAACATCAATATATTCAGCTAGTCGAAAATTACCCGCTCCCCCGATATGAATGGAATCGCTTTTGTGTTTTCTCATTTCTTCATAGAACAATCTGGTAATATTATAAAAATATCGTTCCTCGCCTCTCCAATCAGGATTCATAGCATGCATTTCAGGTCTTATCTTATCTGCAAGAAAATCTGTTTTAACGCCGTCAATGTCGTAACAACCTTTATCTCCTGAAAACAATTTATAAAATAACGGCTTTAGATATTCTTCCTGAGTCGCAGGATTAGAATAATCTCTTAATCGTTTGCCGTGTTTATTAGGCTTGCCTTCATTGAAAAGATGCTCTTTAATCACTGCCGCAGGATCTTCTATTTCAGCCCAGTTCCACCATACCACAACTTTGAATCCATCTTTATGCAAATCGTCAACCAATTTTCTAAAATTGGGAAATCTTGCTTTATGTGGTTCCCATTGCCCTCTCGCTTTTGCCCAGCCATCATCAAGAATAATTGTTTTCAAAGGCAATTTTTCTTTTTTTATAATTGAAACAGCTTTTCTAACCAGATTTTCATCAACCTGCTCGGCACATGTTTTCATTTGAGCAGAATTAGCTTGTTCCTGCAATTCAGCCGGAACCTCTATCTTGCTTTGGTAAGTTTGATCTATCCATGTGCAATACGTGTGGTTCTTCCACCAGGCATATCTTACCTTTTTCTTTGGATCTGGTATCAGATTATGTTTTATGAGCATAGAAGAATATTCATCTAATGTCTCATAGACCGTTTGATTTTTGCGCACAAAAAGTCTATATCTTGGAGAGGCATATTCTTTGCCTGCTTTTAAAAACATTCCATTGGGATAATTGCCATAATCTATATACCATGATTTAATACCATTCTTTTCAACATCAATATACATGCCGAACGAATCAGGCATATCAAATGCACCAAAGAATACATTGATATCGCATTTGGTAAAAATAAACATTGCTGGATGCGGCGCAAATTGCCAATCCCCCGAAAACGTATCCGTTTTGAAACTGCCGCCAAGTGTAAATTCCGGCCAGGTTTTTTCTGCATAATGGCGGTTACGGAAATTAATAAGATAATAACAATTTAATAAGGACTGCTGAGGAAATATTTCAAATTTGTTTAATTGGCAGTCTTTTCCGGAAACGAATCTACAGCTAAAATCTATGGAATCATCGCTATTGGCCTTTATCTTTATAACGTAGTTGTTTAACCCCTCACAATTATAAATTAACTCACACTCTTTTTCATTTAGCCATTCTACTTTGCGAAAATTGTGACAAACATTCTTTCCATCAATACAAGGACGGAACATATCTAATGTTTCTGCAATAAGTATTCTTGTATTATCGCCGCGATCTAATACCGTCAACTTCTTAGTTTGTTCGTCAATATTCAGTTGTATTAAATCTGTGTTAATGTTGATATCCTTAAACCTCGGCTTTAAGCTTAAATTGTACGCTATTAAAAAGAAGCCACAAGACCCTTGTGCTTGTGGCTCCATAGTTCAAACATTTTTAAATTAAATCGAGCCTTATTTTTTACGGCGCACTAATATCAATGAACCAATACCAAATAAAGCCATCGTTGCTGGTTCTGGAATAGCTGTAACAGTAATGTCATCAACCGCCATTGTATAGTTGGCAGGCTGACTATTTAGGGAACCATAGAACGTTATCCCGGCCCAGCTTAATGTAGTGATATCGATAATCCCTGTTGAAACAACCTGTACCTGATCCGGATTGGCATAACTCTTATCCGCTAAATTTCCGCCGGTATGCCACATCGTCAATGTAACATTGCCGCCGGCAATTGCCTGTTCAATCCTCAGATTGAGAGTTAACCAAAGCGGCGCATTGTCTGTGTTGACACTCGCTACATCAACTAAGGTGGTCATACTTTCGCTTCCGCCAACTGTTCCAGTTGTCCATGCAGTCGTACTACCGGACCGCTTGTAAGACGACGCTTTCTGATTACGGCCGCCTGTCTGCCTGTCAGCTTTGATACCATAGCCGTTCATTGTGCCATCACTAAGCCACACATAAGCGGAATTGTAGTATGGTGTCATATAGACATCATAAGACAAGTCGATTGCCGTAACGCCTGTTAGATTTTGGCCATGCAGTTTTCCGGCAGGCCCCCATGCTGCATTAGATGCTCCCGAATCAAGACGCTCATAAACTGTGTTGCCTGCACTTTGAGAAACCATCACACGCTGAGCGTCACGAATCCACCAACCGTTTGTGGCAGCGCCAGTACCACTAAGAGTGCCAGGAGTTGTTCCTTCCGTTGAAATTGCCCAGCCCTCCTCAAAATCTTCAACAAACACCGCAAAGGCCGCCGGCGTCATTGCAAGGACTAACAATAATAATACTACTTTCTTCATTTTACTTCCTCCAAAAAAAAGGTTAATAAAAACAATAAATCATAAAAAACTCGTTCCATTTAAACTTCTAATTGTCAAAATCATAGTCCATCTAGAAGATAAAAAGATTTTCCAGCCGTATTAGTATAACTGGGCATATTCCAGAAGTTCCATGTCAATGAACCACGTGCGTTGCTGTAAGAGGTAGGCACACCAGCGGCTATAGCTCTGCGATAATATTCAACAAAACCTATCACACTGACATGTCCATCAAGATAAAGGGTTGGGGCTTTTTCATGCGGCAAATCAACGGTTACCTGCATGCCCGCTAGGTCGTAACAGGCATACTTATTGGCCATTATTTTTCCATGTCTCCATTCGCACATGGCCAAAGTTGCATCGGATGCACGGGCAACTGACGTCTTATGTCTGTCGAGATTACCTATTCTCTTTTCGGCAGCCTTATATTCAGGATCTCCTGCAAAGGTGCCCGAAGCTGTCATACCCCTATAAACACCGCCAAAGTTATAGTAACTGGTATCGAAAAGTTTAAAGTCGCCGCTACTGTCCTTGTCATCTTTGATTTTTTTGCGAGCCATATCAGACGGACACAACAGATAATCGGCCACACCCTTTTTTGGGCTGTATGCAGGATCAAGCAATCCAAACCCTACAGGGTAATCTCCATTTTGTTGTTTGCAAATATTACCCACCCAGTTATGCCCATTCTGACCCCTTGGCTTAAACTTATCTGGCGGCACCCTATCTTTATTACTGTTGGCATAAGCCATGACAGCAATACCGATGCTATGCATGTGTGCCTTACATACCGTAAGCTGGCCTTGCTCACGCGCTTTTTGAAGCGCCGGCATTAGAACAGCAAGCAGTAAAGCAATTATGGAAATCACCACTAACAATTCTACAAGAGTAAACGCTTTTCTTTTCATAGTACAATCCTATTTAACGGACAAAAAACTTTAATATGGAGGCGGCGACATTGCCGCTCTATAAAAATTATTTAATTATTCGGTCCAAAGCCATTGTTCTGCAAGAACCTTCAGATCCAAGATATCTACAGCATGATCAAAATTTATATCTGCTGCATCATACTGCGGAATTTGAACTTTGAGACTGATATCATCTAGCCACCAATATTCATCCGAATCCTCCACATCGTGACCGGCACTTGTAAATCCAATATATGTCAAATCGGAAATATCAATAACTGTTGGAGCTTCCGGGAACTGCCCGCCATAACCATCATCTATTTTGACCATAGCAGGTTCAGTATTGGTGGTATCAAGTATATTGCTCCCTTCATACCACATCTTCATTGATACTGGCCGCAATCCCATCTCATTTTCAACCAATGGCTGTTCCAGCCTTAAATGGAATGTCATAAAGTCTATATTGTGCAATGAAGATGTTACTGTGTCATCGTAGTCGAGACCAAATGGAGGTTCACAAGGATCGTTATTCTTTTTAAGCCATGCAGCGGCTTGACCAAATGGTGTAGAATTACCAGCAAATTTAACTATACCAGCCTTGTTATAATTTAGTCTATATACTTGAACACCGTAACCGTTCTGATTTTCATCTGACAGCCAAACAAAACCACGTGTTGGCCAGCCTTGCTGACCCATCTTAAAGCTCACTTCTGCCCATTCAACACCATCGAGACTTACGCCATGAGCTTTGCCGGCAGTATGTTCTGATGAAACATTAGCTGGGGGCTGCTGAAAGAGATAATCATTTTCTTCACCATTTTGTGTTATGGTAAACATGTGAGCATTATGTATAGTCCAGCCATTAGTCTGAGCAAATGGACCTCCAATTGTACCATTAGAGTCATTAACCCAACCGGTTTCGAAATCATCAATTTGCGTTACCGTGTTTGGGTCATTGCCAGTCGAGAAGGAATCCGCCCTGACCTTAAGATTGTCAACCATCATCACCAAAACACCTCCTGCAGGAGGAATATTTAGTGAACCGTAAAATGTCATACCGACATGATTAATTGTTGATATGTCAATGATCGATTGAGTAGCGAAAACATTACCGCTTCCGTTTTCGACCACTACCATTTCAGGGTTGGCATAGCTGGTGTCAGCCTCGTTTCCGCCGGTATGCCACAGCGTCATTATTATCGGCTGCCCCGGACCATCCTGTTCGAGTCTCATATGAACTCTGACCCAGATGGGGCTTTGGAGCTCGGTCGAGCCGGATATTTGCACAAAACCATTAGGACCTTCGGTATCAACTCCTTCAAGAGGCCAACTATTAGTCCAATTTGGCTCACCTTCACCCCAGTTACGGCCGCTTCCAGCAAGTTTGACAAACCGCGCCATTACAGACCTGTTGCCTATTCTACGCGTACATTTTATACCGTACCCGTTATATTTGCCATCACTTAGCCAAATACAAGGATGATTTTGGAAGTCTGTCATATAAACATCGAAACTTAATTCAACCGCACTGGCAGCGTTAAAGGTAGCTCCCAGACCTTTACCGCCCGGCGCAACTGTAAAATTAGCCCTCGCTGGCGGGACAGTTCCGATACGTTCAAAGACTGTCCCATGATCGCCACCGAAATTATTAGCCCGATATATTTGAGCATCCTTTATCCACCAGCCGTTAGTGAACGGAAGCGTCATAGAACCCGGGACGAGCAGATCGTTATATTCATTATTTGTGAATGTGTCAAAATTTTCAATAAATACATCTTTTAATAGATTATTTGCTTTAATCTCGACATCATCAACAAACATAACAGGACTTGCAACGCCATAGAATGTCATTCCAACGTGTGTAATTTTTTCAATATTAATAACATCAGCAGAAAATATACTGCCTGTTCCATCATCAATAACTACGTTGTCAGGATTTTCATAGCTGCTATCCGGTAGATTACCGCCAGTATGCCACAGAGTCATAGTAATCGGCTGGCCCGGTGCGGACTGTTCGAGTCTTAGACGCAGAGTAACCCAGTCTTCTGATACCCCTGAAACTGCAACATAACCTGCGGGATCGGTGCTGCTATCTACTTCGGGGCCTTCGCCATCTCTGTTGAACCAATTGGAAGTATCCGTATCGCCCCATGGCTGATTACAGTCAGAATACTTGAATATTCTGGCCATTACAGGTCTGCCGCCAATTTTACGGGTACATTTAATTCCATATCCATTACGATTGGGATCAGACAGCCAAATATATGGATGGTTATCAAAATCACTCATTGAAATCTTCACTGACAATTCTGCTGCTGTAGAATATGTCAAATCGTCGCTGAGAGATTTGCCGGCCGGAACCCATGATACATTAGTTACCATACTGCCTGCGATTGGATCATAAACAGTATTGCTGCTCTGGTCTGTAACCTTGAATCTCCAGGCATCGCGAATCCACCAGCCATTTGTAAGTGCGCCATCGCCCTGCAATGTACCTGGATATGTTCCACCTGTAGCGTTAGCCCAGCCATTTTCAAAATCTTCCGTTAAAAGGACGACCAAAGGTTCGGCTCCCGCAGTGTCTCCTAAATAATGGTCAGCGAATTTCGCGTAATCTTTAAAATCTACACGACCGCTTCCATCAATATCTGCGACATTACTTGCGCATACAAAAGCCGATGACAACAATAATAAAACAACACTCAACTTCTTCATAACATTCCTCCGTATAAACTTGAATTTATCAAAAAATACTTTATTTTTTACGGTTTGCACCACAAGTGTCTCCAATTACCAGTTTTGCAGGCAGCAAAATATGTTTTTTCATCGATTCAGCTTCATTTGCAAACAGAAGCTTTACTGCTTCACAACCAATTTGATGAACAGATCTTTCAATGTGCGTTATATGATCAATGCTTGGATTATTAAAAGTATCACTGCCGACAACAGCTATGTCATCTGGAGCGTTTAAACCCGCATCCTCAAGACCCTGCAGAATTCCACATGTCATCGAAAAGTGCGAGGTAGCTACTGCAGTAAAAGCTCTGGGATTTGCTGTCAGCATCCTTTTAATAATGCTTCGTGTTGGTTTCAAACTGTCAAAAACAGGCAATCTAACAAGCAGTGATTCATCAAATGGTATATTATAATCAACTAATGCACGTTTATAACCGACAACTGCACTTTGAGCTTCCATTGACAAATTATCATCGCTGACATAACATATTTTTTGATGACCAAGCATAATCAAATGTTCTGTCGCGAGATAACCCATTTGCACTTTATTAGTCATTACTGTGGGAAGGCCTAAGTTTGGAAAATACTTGTCCAGCATAACCACTCGGACGCCCTCAGCCTGTAAATTCTTAAGCGTGAGATCAAACTTATCAGCAAGCTCCTGTCTCTTTTCCTGGCTCAATGAAATGTCGGGCAGGCAAGGAAGAACAAGAAGACCGCCTATTCCACGATTAGCCAGCCTGCCAATTGCATCGAGCTCTCTTTCCTTATCAAGCAAGCTATTGCAAACAATTACTTCATGACCTGATCTTAGAGCTTCTTCCTCAACACCCTTTAAAATTCTTGCGTGATAAGCTATTTCAATATCCGGAACAACCAAGCCAACAACTTTTGTCTGCAAACTTTTCTCTGCGCCTACATGAAAAACATTATTAACAAAAGTACCGCGTCTTTCATGCCGAATCAGATACCCCTCTTCTTCAAGATTATCTATAGCTCTGCGAATGGTTGACCGTGCAACTTTTAAGACTTCCGAAAGTTCTCGTTCAGGAGGTAACTGCTGACCATGCTTCATCTGAGCGATGGTTTTTTTAAGGTGCTTAACGACTTGAACATGAACAAGCTCAGGGCCTTTAGCCTCAAAATAAGTTTTTCCTGCGATTTCTACTTCCATAAACTCGACCTCAAATAATGTAGTTACAGTCAACAAGAACCACAACAAACCACATAGTACCAGTCACAACCAAAAAAGTCAAATATTTTTTTTACTTGTTAACATTTTTTTTAATATTTTCTTATTACCAACATATTAAAGATTAACACCGTCTTCATTTTAGACAAATATCTACATTGGTTAGTTATTCCATTTTCTATATTTCATAAAATCGCGTCTTTTAGGGCTGTGAACCAAATTTAGATTGACATTTTGATTTTAAACTGATATGGTAACATTATGAATGGTCAACACAAAAAGACCTATATTAACTGAAAAATTAATAAAAAAGTAAATTTTTTATATAAAAATTACTAACAAGAAGACCAATGGCACCAGACAAGACCAACAGGTTTGTTTTTGGAAGATAAATGAAGCTTAATAAGACATATCTGGATACGCTGATAACATCTTTACTCCTTTGTTACATGAGTTTCGGTGGCACATTTCAGGAAAACTTTGAATCCAGTTGGCCCAATAATTGGACCGTCCGAGATTTACATTTATATAGTGTACAACAAGGCCCTTTTCCCGCTCAAGTCTATGACGGTTATGGAGAATACAGTTCAAATACTACAAAATTCCTCAAAATGCCGATTTCTGGAGCTGCAAAATATCATACAGCTGGTACCGCACATGGAATAAATTTTGGTGAAATTACTGCTCTTAAATTGATCGCAAAACTATCTATATCAGGATACGGCGCTTATGGAATGGTTTGGCTTAGCGACAGCAATCAAAATGGCTATGGTTTTACATATCGCCATGAGAATTACCAGCGAGTTGCTGCGGTTAAATTCTCCGGCTCAACAACCTCCTTCGGAGGCCAGCCGGGATGGGGGTACTGGGAGGGTGAAGATTGGGCAAACAACTTTACTGTGGGCAAACAATGTACAGATTTTATAACATTTCACATTATCCTAAGACAGCAGGCTCCAGGTCAGCCTGTGGAAATGACACTTTGGCAGACAGACAGCTTTTATTATGACACAAATGAATCTTATCCTTTGCAGGTCAAAATTGATGACGGTACTGGCACTATTTTCAGACCGGGAATAATCAATATCAAGGATTTAACTCATGTGGGTTTTACAAATTATGCTTACGATGGAAAAACTGTCCGCCTTGATGATATCATTGTTACAACAGATGGCATTCCTTCAGAACCAAATGGAGTTATAACAGTTAACTGCGCACAGCCCGTAAGTAAATCCGGTAAAAATGATATGGATGTGATACGCGAGGCATTTAGCACATTTGAGCCTACGGCAGATTCTCTTAAATGGATAGAGCCTCTTGGATATGACACTTGGCGGTTAATGAACGTCAGGCAAGGCAGTTCAGGGCAACCCGGCTGTAGATTAGTGAATGGCACGTTTGTAGCCAGCGACAGACTCGACAACCATCTGGCGATTTGCAAAAAGAATAATATAAGGCCTCATATATTTGTTGGCTATGCACCACCTGATCATCTGCCGAGCAATGCTGGAACATGGACAAGTGCTGACTGGAACAGCTATCGTGCTTATTGCTATGGATATGTCGATTACGTCTTGAACAAATTTGACCTTTACTATGGCGACAACAACAATGAATTAGGTTTCCCTGCCGCGGATTTTGAAGTTGAAAATGAACAGGACGCTGTAACCACCGCATGGTACATCGAAGGAACACACGAACAAGGTAGTTCTGAAGTATTTTACGCTTTGTTAGAAATATATAAATGCTGGGCTAATGCCATAGATCAATTTGAAATGAATAATCCAGGAAAACGTGTAAGGGTCGGAGGAAATGGCAGCGCTGGATATACCCACAACCCCGCAAACGGTGATTTCAACTGGACAAATCAGCTTGCTATCGAATGCGGCCAGCAAAATTTAAGACTTAATTTTGTGTCATGGCACAGTTACGAAGGAATTTACCTCGGTAGAAACCATCCCATTTCGTTTATTGTATCAATGAATTATCTCATGGCTTTGCTTAGGAATACCTTGAATGCTCAAGGTTTGACTAATACAGAAATATGGATAACAGAATGGGGTGGAAGTGCCTACAGTGAATACAAAAATTCTGATGAAATAGGCGCAGCGCAGGCGGCTGCTTTCCTGGCCGATTTTGTAAATAGCGGAGGCAGTGATGGTGTATATTTGCTTGCTGAAGATATTTTAGGCAGTGAATGGGTAACACAAGCTCCTCTTTCCTATGCTTCGCAATATCCTAAAGCGCCGTATAATGTTCTCAAAATGTTTACTATGATGCCGGGCAGTCGAGTTATGTGCGATTCTTCCGACGCAACTCCTAACCTTCGAGGTGCTATAGGATCAACAGATGGGAACAGTATTGGTGTCATTGCATTTAATTATGCACACAGTGGAACGGATAGAGTTGACGAATCAAATACCGAATCTGTGCAGCTCAAAATAAATTATCTTCCCTTTAATACTAATCAAGCAATGGTCCGGCGTTACTTAGTAGATGCCAATCACAGTAATGTTTATACCATGTTCATAGAAAAATCTTTGCAGCCTTTATTCGAACAAACTTTGCTGACTAAAACAGAAGAATACACGATATCTGTTTCTGATAGTTCCTTGACTTTGCCTGTTTGCAGTATGGCTCCTTCAGCAGTTTCTCTATGGATTATCACGCCAGATGATACGAATGCACCGGAACCGGACATCGCATGGGAAGTTGAGCCTTTTGCGACGGGCGATACCTCGATAGCTATGACGGCCTCTCCTTTGACAGATGATTTTTATGATGTTGAATATTATTTCACCTGCACAAGTGGCGGCGGGCATAATAGTGGATGGCAAAGCGATCGATTCTATGAAGATACTAATCTTTCCCCGGATACTCAATACACTTATACTGTACAAGCCAGAGATACCTCGTTAAATCACAATTTAACAACAGCTTCAACTTCTAAATCTGCAGCAACAAGCAATTTAAAAGTATCATTGTGGCCTAACCCATCAGAATGGAAAATTGAGCCATATCTGATTACTTCAACACTGTATCCTGACATTGCAGGCGGCCACGACGGTTCATCATCAGGTTCCCCTGTTTTTGTGCAAAACGGCAGAATTAACGGCGCTGTACAATTCAATAGCACAACCGATTATATTCAAATGACCGGCTATAAAGGCATAACAGGAAAAAATTATAGATCCTGCACAGCATGGATTAAAACTGGTTCAGCAGGACCGATCCTGTCCTGGGGAAATGCTAGCACCGGACAAAACTGGACTTTTCTCGTTCAAGACACTCACGGCGTATACCTTGGTGGAATCGCGGTTGAAGTAGGCAGCGGTTGGGTAGCGGGTAATACAGATATTCGTGATAATCAGTGGCATCATGTCGCCGCAGTTTTGATGGATAATCTGACACCCTACACTACCGAAATAAACCTTTATGTTGATGGAGTGCTTGAAGCTAAAACTATGTACCCTGTTGCGATAAATACTGCTTCAGGCACAGATGTATTAATGACGGCTTTTAATGCTTCCAGGTTTAATGGCACGCTCGACGATGTGCGTATTTATGACAGGATACTTACCGGTTCCGAAATTTTGAGTATGGCATCACTCAGCACTGCTCCAACAAACGGCCTTGTGACACATTGGACTCTCGATACGGCAGAAACTACATACAGCGATACCATCGTTATGGAAGCTAAGCCTTCATCTCTGCCAATGTTCCTGGAAGATTTTGAAACTTTTGCAAATGGCACTTTTGGCAATCTGGGGTTTGGCTCATATACTAACGAATGGGTAGGACGCTCCTGGAACACACATAAAATTATAAATGCAAATGGAAGCAGTGTTCTCGACTTATGCACAACATCTTCGAATATCAACTGGCATATTGGTGGAAGGAAACATAATATTCGCCCGCACGCAAGATCGATTGAATTAAGTTTTAAAATGGCTAATTCCGGCAATGGTGCTGAAGGTTATGTATGCCTTACAAATGGGGATTTTAATGGCTATGGAATCTATGTCCAGCGTTCAACCGATCTCTATGCGGCCGTTATAAAATATTCTGGAAATATTTCCAGCTTTGATAAAATTGCGAATTGGAATGATAGTTACGGAGAAAATCGAAGTAATAAAGTGCAAGTAGGCAACACCAGTGAAGGTTTTGCATCATTTCATTTAAAGATAGAGCAGCCTGTTAAAGGCGGACCCATTACGCTGACTCTCTGGCATACAGATAGCGATAGACTCGATAGTTCATACAGTAGTCCTGACCAGGTTAAGATTGACAATGGCAGCGGAGCCATTTTCAACACAGGATTATTTAATATTGAAAAACTGGAATATGTCGCTCTGACCGCCACTGATGGCGGCAACTATGTCAGAGTTGATGATATCGCTGTAATTGATTGTGATGCCTGGGCTTCAGCAGAGGATGTAGAGTATTACTTTGATAGCCTTACACCCGATGGACAAGACAGTGGCTGGCAAAATGATTTCAGTTATACTGATTCAGGCCTTCCGGTTGCTGCACTTTGTACTTACAAAGTAAAAATGCGAGACCCTGCAACTCTTCAGGAAACAATCGCGTCAAATCCTAAATCCGCATTCATACCTTGTCGTATGGATTTCGATGGAAACAATAAAGTCGATTTCTACGATTTGGAAATTATGATTCTTGATTGGCTTAGCCAGGGCAGCGAAAAGACAGATTTCATAGATGACGACATAGTAAATTCACTGGAACTTTCTGAATTTGCTAAATATTGGATGTGGGACGCAACAACATTGCCATAATTAAACGATACAGGAACAATATGAATATTACGAGCACCAATATAATAAAGTTAAGCATTTTAGTTTTATGCTTAACCACAACATCTTATGCTGCATACGAACTTGCTTTATGGAGCGGAGGAGATGCACCTGCAAATCATACTGCCACGGCATTTCTGCCCAATAGTATCGAAGTACGCATACATGACGTTGATTCTGACACATGGCGATATAATATGGGTCCTGCAATTATCGGCCATAACGGCACTATGCATTGTATATGGAAATCAACACCCGGTGATGAAACTTCAAACAATGCCGTAACAAGATATTCTTTTTCAACGAATAATGGCTTAACATGGTCAATTCCTGCCATCATTGCACAGGATGCTTCCGGTGCATCTAAATATGGCCATGGAACTTTGTTCATTCAGAATAATTGTGTATACGCATTTATTCCCAGGGAAGTGGGTATGCAGTATGCAGAAACAGAACTGTTCCAGTTGAATGGAGTTGCATGGTCTCGTATCGGTTTGATCTGCCAAAATTTTTATCCGCAGGAAAATCCTAAATTAATGCCAAACGGCAACTGGATATGTGGCGGTTTCGAAATGCAAAGCGGCACAACATACAGCGCCGTGATAATCAGCCAGGCAAGCAATATATCAAACTCCTGGACGCTAAGAAGAGTAGAAGCTTACCTGCACAGAGGTTTTGAAACATCAACATGGATTGACGGAACTGAAGTCACCGCATGCACAAGGCAATGGAAAAAAGGCTTAGATGGAGTTTTGAGAATGGGCAGCCTTGTCAGTACAGATTCAGGAAATTCATGGAATCCCGGTTACATAATCAATTATCCCGCAAGTAATTTCCCATTTGTTGACGCTCATATCTATGCTGACCATATGTCCAACGGCAAAAGATATATCGTTTATAATATGCCGGTGAATGGCGTTTATAACAATCGAAAAGTTCTGGCAATAGCATTTGCTGAATCCGGCTCAAGAGTGCTTAGCAGCATTTATAAAATTCGTGACCATGGCGACACAGAGCCGCATTATACCGGTATAGCAAAAGACCCAGGCTGGATGCAGGCCAACGGCTGTGAGTATAATGGCAATATTTATATAGCTTATGTTCGAGCAAAAGAAGATGTTGAACTTACAATTTTCCCGCTCCAAAGCGCTGAAGATATCGTCCCTCCCCTGCCTAATCCTATATCATTTTCAATCTTGCCGCATGCCGCAGGTATGAATTCTATTTCTATGACTGCTGAAACAGCAATTGACGGCAGCGGTGTTGAATATTATTTTGAATGTACCGCTGGAGGAGGCCATGATAGCTCATGGCAAGACAGTTCTGTGTATGAGGATAGTGGATTGATACCGGACACTCAATATACATACCGTGTAAAAGCTCGCGATAAAAGCGCCGCCCAAAACGAAACAGCATTCAGCAGTCCTGCTTCTGCGACAACCGACAGCAATAACATTTTCCCCGACCCGGCTCAGTGGCTAGTACCGCCGCATATATCTTCTATGGGCACTACTACGATAGATAGTGCCAATGGACATGACGGTACTCTTGAAAACGGAGCTGTTATAAATGAAACTACAGGTGAGATTGATGGCAGCGCTCAATTAGATGGTATCAACGACCATATAAATATCCCCGATTACAATGGCATTTTAGCAAAAGGCGCAAGAACATGTTCAGCATGGGTCAAAACCAGTCAGGCAGGTACAATTCTTTCCTGGGGAGACCCTATAACAGGAAACAACTGGAGATTTACAATACAAGATAGCTTCGGTCTTGTCGGCCAGAAAGGCGGCCCATGCATAAAAGTTGGAGCAGCAGGTTATTCAGCTGGTATAGCTGATGTACGCGATAATAACTGGCACCATGTAGCAGCAGTTCTTCCCAGCGTATTAACACCTTATACTACTCATATAAATTATTATGTCGATGGCATAAAAAAAACGTTGATTGCCAGTCCGGCGGCAATAAATACCGCATCCGGCCATAATGTAAAGATTGGAACATATAATAATGCTGATTATTTTAACGGACTCATCGATGACATAAGAATATATAATCGTTCACTCAGTGATGCGGAGATAGTCACACTTGCAGCCAAAGGCGCTGTAAGTTCAACCGGACTTGTTGCGCATTGGATGTTGGACAATAGTATCAATGGGATTACAATTGTTTCAATGAACGCTGTTGGGGGCACACCTTATACTTCTGAAATCGAATATTATTTTGAAAGTCTTGCAGAAAATGGTCCAGATAGCGGGTGGCAGATAAGTCCTTATTTCGAAATTAGAGATGTTCTGCCGTGTGACAAATTTACATATCGCGTGAGAATGAGATTTTTACCTGGCAATTATACAACCCAATGGTCCATTCCAAAATCTGATTACGTTCCGTGCGATTCTGATTTTGATAAAGATGACGATGTTGATGAAATGGATTTGATGTATTTTACTGACAGTTGGTTAAGCTCAGACCTTATTCCACAAAATTTAGACCAGCAAGGCAATATTGACTTTCTCGACTTTGCACTGTTTTCAGAAGTCTGGCTTTGGAACACAGACGACCTGTTCCTTGATTAAATGAATTAATCGGATTACAAGATGAATAAACAGCAGCTTGCCGTGCAAATCCACACGATAAGAGACTATCTTGGCTCTTCAAAAGAGATTGAAAAATCGTTGCAAAAAATAAAAGCAATCGGATTTAACACCATTGAATTGTTTCCTTACGATTTTAATTACAGGGATATCCGCAAAATATTAGATGACACCGAACTTACCTGCTGCTCAATGCTGGCAGCCGGCGACCAGATTTTATCAGAACCAGAAAAAGTCCTGGAAAACATTAAAATAATTGGAGCAGAGTATTTGATTTTTCCTTATCCTAGGAATATTGATTTAAGCAGCGAACAAAATGTTATCGAATTCGCAAAAAAACTTAATAAAACAGGTGAGTTCTTCAAAAATAACAACGTACAATTCGCTTATCACAATCATAGCATTGAGTTTCAGAAAATTAATTCAAACACTATATTTGATATGATTTATTCCAACTGCAATCCTGATTTCTTAAAAGCAGAAATTGACTGCTATTGGGTCCATTACGGTGGAGGAAACATTCTGGAAGTATGCGAAAAGCTCACAAACCGAATGCCGCTTATACATCTTAAGGACTATGCCGTGGATAATGAAGGCAAACCCGTTTTTGCAGAGGTTGGTAAAGGCAATTTGAATTTCTGCCAAATAATTAAAGCGGCCTCAAAAGTCGGATGTAAATGGTTTATTGTTGAACAGGACCAATGTTACTGCAATCCCTTTGATGCTCTTAAATACAGTTATAATTATATTTTAGAATTAAAATGATTTCCCATGAGTTGCATTTGGACCCTAAACTGACGCCAAATGAATATTTTGATAGTAGATAAAAGAAAATCCTCATTTTGAAGTTAAAAACAAATGGAGCCAACAAGATTCGAACTTGCGATTTCTTAAATGCCAACTCTCCCTTTTAAAACCTTTATAAACTATAGGGTATCTCTAAAAATTAGTATTTTTATGTGCATTTCAATGCACTTACGATTATTTTAGCTCTTTGGCATTCAAATATATTATTCCATC
>MHXZ01000133.1 GCA_001825665.1 Planctomycetes bacterium GWF2_41_51
ATGTTAACAACCCATTTAAAAGTACAACAGCTTCCGGTTATGCCAGTGGTGAAAGAAGAACTAACGTTGGTTATAGCGGCTCTGCTTTGGAAGTATCCCTTGGCGGGACAGACACAACAACAGTTGTAAATATGTCTGGCGGATGGCAAAGCAATTTCTATCTTCCTTCACCAGGAAATGTCACTTTTTCTTTCAGATATAATCTGACACAATCACCTAATTATGAAAATAATGAATATAGTGATTTAATGGGTGCAATTGATGGAATTCTTTTCAGATCGGGAGTAAACCAGGCTGCAGCAACCCAGTATGGTATTAGAGTTGGCGCTAACGATTATATCGACCGCATATATGGCGACGGAGATGGAGGTCCCCAAGTTACTACAGGATGGAAGCTGTTCACTGATACACTAAATCTTAACGCAGGCATGCACACAATAACTATCGGGGGTTTTAATAACCAAAAAACTGATGACACAGAATTCACATCGATATTAATTGACAATATATCAATACTAAAATACTAAATATAAAAAAAGATATTAGATATTGCATAGTCAATTATATATTGCATTTTTTCGTTAAATGGTTTTCCAGCTAAAAGCTATTGTTTAATAATAGCAACCAAAAATATTTTTGTGTAACTCTTTTTCCCTTTTAATCTTAATCAACATCTACACTCTTTTTTTTGGAATTATAACTCCCTCAAGGTATATTAATCGTATAGTTCGAATTTGTGGTGGAATTTGGGGTAACATTACATCAGAAGGACGACAACAGTTTTGCGCATATCAAATAATGTCTTTTCAGGAGATATCCTATGAAAATTAATCGAAGGGAATTTTTGAACACTGCTGTTGGAATGGCAGGAATTCTTAGTCTTAAGGCCAGCGGACTCTTGAAGCTTCAGGAAGTTTTAGCGAACCCCGCGGCACCAACCGTAATTTGGCTGCAAGGTCAAGCTTGTACCGGTTGTTCAGTTTCATTGCTAAACAGCATCTATTACACAACAATTGATGACTTGCTGATTAACAAACTAAATCTTGAATATCATCCCAACATAATGGCTGCTGCCGGTGATTTTGCTTTAAGTAATGCTGATTCCCCTAAACCAACAAAAAGTCAACTCAAGACTTTGAACCAGCAATGGCTCGTAAATTCACCTGCTTTATTTGATTTGAATTCAGATGGTATTGTAAATTTCAAAGATTATGCCATTCTTGCCGCAAGAGGTTTCATATTAATTGTAGAAGGCGCTATCCCAACCGGTTCAAACGGCATTTTCTGTGAGATTGGAAGTAACATGACTATGATTAGTGCGATGCGAAAATTCGGAGCGGATGCCACACAGATTATTGCAGTTGGCGCTTGTGCTTCTTTTGGAGGAATCCCAGCCGCAAGTCCTAATCCAACCGGCGCTCTTAGTGTTACAAGTGCCCTTGCATCATTGGGTATTCAAAAATCAGTAATCAATATTCCAGGCTGCCCTATACATCCAGATTGGCTGGTAGGCACCATAATAGATATACTTACTGGTCAAAATATCGCATTAGATTCCAATAAGAGACCGACTAAATTTTATCCAACATCAACAATTCACAGCCGCTGCCCATATAGAGAAGCAGAGGAAGAGGATGTTTTAGGAAGGGGCGGTTGTCTGGAAGAACTCGGCTGCAAAGGACCAAGATCACGCTGTGATTGCAATTCTCGAAAATGGAATAACCCTGCACAGGGACAGGTTGGTGTTAATTGGTGTATGCAATCAGGATCACCATGTATCGGCTGTACGGAACCAACATTCCCGGATGGTATGATGCCTTTTTATGATTTGAATGGCTAAAATACTAAGGAGAAAAATTAATGAAAACTCTATTTGCTTTTTTTGCTGCGATAATAATATTTGTTCCAGCACAAGCTGTAGTGATTACCTGCGTTAATGAATCGGATGCTGTAAGGATTGATTATGATGCATCCGATGAAACATTTTTACCAATAGCCTTCTCACTTGATATTACTGTCAGCAGCCCGGCCATAATCACAAAAGTGTACGATTATAAAATCGGTGATAGCTCCGCTGCAAGCCCGGGGTTTGGTATATTTCCCGGTTCAATGCAATTTGATCCTAGGCGGCAACGTCATTAACTGGGGAACTCCGGATGTAACCGGCATTGGAACATCTAAAGTTACAGTAGGAATGGCATCAAGATACTATGGTGATGTAAATGCACCCTCAGTCAAAGGAATGCTTTGCAGAATTCTCATTGATACCCGCGGTTCTTTATCTGTCAATGTCAATTCTGCTTTAAATACCAATGGTGGAGGAATTGTTCTGGAAAATGCCGCAGAAGCGAAATTCAGTTCTATAGGATGCACCATTGGCTCATCCACTCCGCCACCTTTAATTCCTGATGCACCAGCATCGATTAATTATCCTTCCGCCAGCAGTACAGGTCAGTACAATGTAACCTGGCCGGCATCGAGCAACGCAACTTCGTATCAATTGGAGCGTTCTGTAAATAATGGCAGCACATGGCTACAAGTTTATTCCGGCTCTGCACTTTTATATTACGAAACAATCAATAATGGTATTTATAATTATCGTGTCAGATCAACAAACTCCGCAGGTTCGAGCGGTTGGACAACAGGAGCCATAAACTGCATAGTTTCAATACCGTTGCCCCCTAACCCTGTTCCACAACCTCCGGTATCAATCAGTTATCCAACAAGCAGTAATACTGGTAAATACAATGTGAATTGGTCATCTTCAACCGGAGCGACTTCATATCAATTGGAACGTTCGGCAAATAATGGCGGTATTTGGATTCAAGTTTACTCAGGCAATACTCTTTCATACTCTGAAAGTATCGCTAACGGAAGTTACACTTATCGCGTTAAAGCTGCAAACACAACAGGTTCAAGCAATTGGACCACTGCTTCATGGAATTGTATAGTTTCTATTCCTGCCCCGCCTGCAATACCGGCGGCTCCAACATCGATTAACTATCCGGCAACAAGCAACTCCGGCAAATACGCTGTAAGCTGGTCTTCATCGAACACAGCAACTTACTATCAATTGGAACGTTCAGCGAATAATGGCAGCACATGGACACAAGTTTATTCCGGCTCTGACCTTTCACATTCTGAAACAATTACGAATGGAACTTACAAATATAGAGCCAGAGCTTCGAACTCTTCAGGTTCAAGTTCATGGAGAACAGGAACAGACAATTGCATAGTTTCGATCTCAGCTCCGCCTTCAACCGTTCCTGCAGCACCGAAATCGATTAGCTATCCTGAAAGCAGCAGAACGGGCAAATACGCAATCAGATGGTCTGCATCTAACAGTGCAGCATCATATCAATTGGAGCGTTTGATAAGAAGCAGACGGGGTAATGATACATGGACAAGGATTTATTCTGGTTCAGCACTGACATTCTCCGAAAATGTCGGCAGCGGAAGATACCTTTATCGCGTAAGAGCTGTTAACAGTAAAGGTATAAGTAACTGGAGAATCGGAAAAGAATACTGTGAAGTTCAAATACGAAACAGAAATGGTCGTGATGATGATCACGATGATAACAATTAAATAATCAGGAGTAATATTATGCCTACTACAATAAAAATTGACCCGGTAACAAGAATTGAAGGACACCTTGCAATAGAGGTTACCGTAGATACCGTCAACGGACAAAATCAGATTATCGATGCAAAAAGTAATGGAACAGTTTTCCGAGGTTTTGAAGCAATTTTGAAAAACCGTGATCCCCTCGACGCTCCGCACATTACTCAGCGAATCTGCGGGGTGTGTCCAATCTCGCATGGTATGGCAAGCTCGCTGAATCTCGAAACCGCATTCGGCATAACTGCTCCTGCCAATGGCAGAATTATCCGAAACCTTATTCTTGGCTCGAATTTCATTCAATCGCACATTCTGCATTTTTATCATCTTGCCGCCTTGGATTACATAAATACTGACGGTATTTTGGATATTGCACCATGGCTTCCTCGGTATGTTACGCCTGATATGGTTGGCGGCACAATTGCAGAAACATTGGTTAACCATTATGTTCAGGCTCTTGCTATGAGAAGAAAGTCTCATCAAATGGGCGCCATTTTCGGCGGTCATATGCCGTTAAGTCCCGTTTTTGTTCCAGGCGGTGCAACTCATAGGCCCACTGCACAAAATATCAACGATTTTAGAACGCTCCTGACTGAGCTTCGCGGGTTTATAGACAATGTAATGATTCCTGATTGTTTAGCTGTTGCAAATGCATTCCCGCAATATTACGATATCGGACAGGGTTGTGGAAATCTGCTCGCTTTCGGAGTTTTCGACCTTAGCGGAACCTCGAAACTTTTAAGTAGAGGTAGATTCACTAACGGTCAGCTTTTATCTGTTGATGCTGCACAGATAAAAGAATACGTAAAATATTCGAAATATAGCGCAGCCAGCGGCAATCTCCATCCTTCTGTCGGAGTTACAGAACCGTCCCCGACAAAAGCAAATGCTTATTCTTGGATTAAATCTCCACGTTATCTCAATGCGGTTCACGAAGTCGGCCCGCTTGCTCGAATGTATATAAACGGCGACTATAGAAACGGCATATCTGTTATCGACCGACTTGCGGCAAGAGTATTCGAAGCCAAGAAAGTTGCTGACGCGATGAACGGCTGGCTCAACGAGCTTGTAGTCGGTGGATCAGTCTATCAATATGCCGCTACCCCTTCGAGCGCAACCGGAATCGGACTTACGGAAGCTCCTCGCGGCGCTCTTGGACATTGGATTAATATCGCTAATTCCACAATCAACCGTTACCAGGTAATTACACCTACGAACTGGAACGCCTCGCCGAAAGATGACCTCGATCAGTACGGCCCGATTGAACAGGCTCTCATCGGAACGACAATAGCAGATACCAAACAGCCGATTGAGGTTTTAAGAATAATACATTCGTTTGACCCTTGCCTTTCATGTGCGGTTCACATGGTAAGACCGGACAGTAATATTTTAAATTCAATTCAAAGCAGACCAAGCATTTAATATGACTCAAAAAATGACAAAAGCGCCAATCCTGATTCTTGGGATTGGAAATATTTTATTGCGCGATGAAGGCATCGGCGTTCACGTTATTAATGCTATGCAGCAGATATGTTTGCCTGATACGATCGAATTACTTGATGGCGGAACAGCGGGGGCAGACCTTCTCGACTCCATAAGCGACAGAAAAAAGTTAATTGTCATTGATGCGCTGGATGCAAATGTGCAACCGGGAACCATTGTTAGTTTAACAGCATCAGACATGGCTAATGAACCGGAAAGTATTTCGCTCCATGAATTTGGGCTGTCGCAAACTTTAATGATGGCTAAATTATTAAATTGCAGCCCTGGAGATGTTTCTATATTTGCAGTAAAGCCTCACGATGTTAGCTGCGGTATTGGTTTATCGCCGCAAATGGAATTTTTAATTCCTCAAATTATAAAATTTCTGGTTGATGAAGCTTTTTTTGATAACAAATGCGATTAATCTTTGGTTGTTTTTTCACCACAGCCACTGGAACCTGTTCCTTCATCTCGGGATAAACACGGATTCAACATTGTAGGTCTGCAAGTCGGAGTACAAATTTCAGTTTTCTTTAGGCATTCTTTGTCAGCTTCTACCATAATCGGCTGCTCAACAATTGTTGGGGTAATAAATACAACTAGTTCACCAATAATCGTTTCTTCACCTACAAATTTAAATGCCCATCCCAAAACCGGAATATCACCGAGCAAGGGAACCTTATTTATCTGCTGACTTACCTCTTTCTTTCGCAATCCGCCAAGAACGATGGTTTGCCCGTCTTTTATTAATAAAGTGGTGTCAGCATTTCGGCTGTCAACAACAGGCTGCGGACTTGTAACTTGGAAGCCTCCTACAAGAACCGAACCAGTGGCCATGCTAAATTCAGGAATAACTCTGATTCTAATCATTTTATCTTCCATAATAACGTGCGGAACGACGGCAAGTGATACGCCCACTTCTCTAAATGCCGTAGTACCTATTGAACCGCCAAGTGAAGTTTCCTGGAGCTGCTGATAGGGAATTTCAGAAACGCTTTTAAATAACGCTTTCTCATTGTCAAGAACCAGAATCCGCGGATTAGCAAGCAAAGTTGCACATATTTCTTCCTGCTCGGCAGTTATTCTTGCATTAATATTGACATTATCGTTTACTATTCCAAATCTAATCCCGCTGTCGCTGCTTGTAGCTCTATTGACAGGAGAATTAAGCGTGCCGCTTACGAATGGTTCGGTTTCGCCGGTTATGATTGTTCCGGCATCTGTTTCAGTAAAAGTGGTATTTGTGCCGATACTCCAGTCAACTCCCAAATCGAGGCGGTCTTTGCTTGTAATATCATAGATTCGCACCTCAACAAGCACCTGAGGCGTGATACGGTCTATTTCGCTTATAAAAGTGTCAATAGCACTAATCTCACTTTCTTTCGCCGTGACAATAACGTTGTTTGTTCCAGACGAAACCGCAACTGTTCCCGGCTTTGAAATAAACTGCTTGAGCGCATTTTCCACCCCTGCCATATCCGCATAAGTAATGCGGTATATTTTGCTTGCCATCCTTTCAGAAGTTTCAACATCTTCGCCAACTGGTATTATTCTTATAACATTTTTATCGATTACATAGCTATATCCGTTGGTAAGTAGAATATTATTAAGTGCTTCTTCCAGAGGCACTTCTGCGAGAGTGGCAGTAACCGTGCCGCTTACCTTTGGACTCTTTATAATATTAATACCTGCCTGCTGAGCTAAAATCCTTATAACATCATCAATCGGCGTATCTTTGAAATCTACACTGATTTTTTTCTGCATCCGCCTTTCAAGGTTGGACATTACTTCCCTGCTCCCGGAGGTCCGATTGTTTGCGTTTTGAGCCTGTAAAGATACTGCAAACAATGCTATTAAAAAACTTATCTTCCAAAACTTCATTCTTTTATCTTCATGCTTTCTCATAATGATTCCTTTTTTAATCTAAGCCCTTCATTGAACTTTTTGTATCCATGTTTTTCCATCTTTTTCCAGCTCAACGCCATCTGTGTAAATTTTTAAAATTTTCACACCTGATATTTTTTGCCCTTCACCCAATATTAAACCATTAATAACCAAGGATGGAGCATCATCAGAATATACAATTCCTTTTACAATGAGATCAGAAGAATCAGTTTTTCCTTTTGTTCCCGACCCAATTTGCATAGGATCCCGAATATCTGATAAATAATCCGGCACCTGCCATTTGATTTGAGGTATCAATTCAGCTTTCGAATCAACGTTTTCAAATCTCTTTCCTTTGGAAGAATTGGATCCCTTGGAAACTAAAAAAATAAGAACCAACGATAGAAGCAACGTTACTCCTAACATTATTGCCTGTCTTCTATCCTGAAAACTCAATTTAAAACTGGAAAATAAACCCTCAATCTTTTTTCCTTTAAATTTAAATTGATTTACTTTTTTTTCTGAAGCCATCGAAACTTGTTGCAGTATACTCGTTTCCTTTCCGATTTTAGGCAGCTCAGATGAAGCCGAACCAAAACCTTCATCCTTTTCAAATGAACTTATCGAATCAGTCGATCTTTTAAGAACAGCTGAAGTATCCTCATCGCATATAATGCTTTTTGTCGGAAGCGGAATACCGTCAAAAATAGCGGTAACCTGTTTATGCAGTCCGAATTTGTTCTCTGCCATTTATTATCTCCTTAACAAGCATCTGGTATTCATCAGCGCTGTTGCTTCGAGGTGCGTAAGCGAAAATAGATTTGCCGGCACCCGGAGCTTCCGAAAGTCTGACACACTTGCGAATAACCGTATTAAAAACCATTTGACCGAATAACTGCCTCATCTGTTCTTCAACCTGCCTGCTTAGCAATGTCGTTTGTTCCATAAAAGTAAGCAAAATTCCAAGAACATTTAAATTGCGATTAAAGCGTTCTTTTACTATTGATATAGTCTCAAGCAGTTGTCGCAGCCCTTCAATAGCATAATAATGCGCCTGTACGGGTATTATTACTTCATTACATGCGACAAGCGCGGTAAGCACAAGCAGACTTAAAGATGGAGCACAATCAATTATGCAAACATCGTACCCGCTTTTTTCATCCGTAAGTTTACGATTCAAAACGTATTCCCTCTGCTGGACAGCCGCAAGCTGAAGTTCTACCCCGGACAACAGAATATTGCCGGGCACAAGACTAACATTTTCTTCGCTGCTGGTAACAGATACCTCCGAAAGCGAAACACGCGGGTCTGTAAGCACTTCATATATTGATTTGTTTAATTTATCCGGCGCTCTGCCAAGTCCCAGAGTAGTATGCCCCTGAGGATCAAGGTCAATAATAAGCGTACGTGCGCCGTTTCTGGCAAAAGCCGCCGCCATATTTATAGCTGTCGTCGTTTTGCCGCATCCCCCCTTTTGATTTGCAACTGCTATCGTTCTCATTGAGATACCTTTTCCAATTCAGCTATCTTATTTTTAGAATTTTCCGAAATACCTGATAATGATGAAATATTCTTTTGACTTACAAATACAGCCAGATTCATTTTCACTTTTCCTGCTGCCGGCTTATCGTCTCCGCGAATTATTGAAAATTTATCTATAAATACAATTGGCGCATTTCTTTCAAGCGAATTTAATATAGAAGCAAAATTAATGAATGATGTTTCAAAGCTTACATCTATATAATCTTCTGTTATATATTTGCTTTTACTTGAGGATGAGCTTTTACCAGTTTCAATTCCTTTAATATTGAAAGAATCAACTTTCTTTTCATTCGCTATCTGACTAATATTAAATATCAAATCAGACATTTTTTTAGGTTCTATAACATACTTATTCAGCCCTTCTTTTCTATTATCAAGCTCCTGCCTCATTAAGTTCATGGTTTGTTTTTGTTCGGTTTGGATTATCATATCGTAGATTTGTTTTTTTTCGGCCAGCCTTTTTTCCAATAAACGGCTGTTTTGTTGCGCCGGTCTTAATATCAATAAATAAACTGCCAGCAAAAGAAAAAAGCATAAAACCCAGATAAAGAAAATCCCTCTAAAATAATTCTGATTTTTTGTTTTCATAAAAATTTCTATATTAAAGGTTTAAAAGTACACTCTATTTCATAACTGGACGTTTCTTTTTGATCTAATTCCTGACTTTTACGAGAAATTTTTATTTTTGATAAATATGGGCCTATATTCGGCGAACTGTTCAGCATGTTTTTAAATTTCTGAACATCTTTATCATAATCAATGCCCCAATCTCCATTTACTGTAATTGTCAAAGTCCTGACAACTGCGTTTAGGGTTGTTGTTTTCTTTGAATTTTCATCAGAAGCATTCTTTATCTTCAATGGCTTTTGCTGTGCTTCAAGCTTTGTTAAAATCATAGTACCCGGAATGTTATTCACTACAGATTCAATCACTTGCGACCATTGCAAATACTTATTAATTGAAACAGCAACATCTGACAAACAATTATTTATTGTTCCTGTTTCGTTTTCAAAATTTCTTCTAAAAGCCAAAATCTGAGATGATTGTTCTATTCTTGTCTGATAATTCGCTATTCTTTTTTTCTGTATCGCAGATGTAATCTTTAGATGGACTAAAAAGAAAATCATTACTATCGCAAGTACTGCAGGAACTGTTGCCGCAATTATTAATGCTGTAACATTTTGGGTAATGTTTGTAGTTGTAAATCCTCTACCCTTAAGTAAATCTATAGTGATCATATTCTATAACCTTCATTCTCCATAAAAATTAAATTGTTTCATAGCAAGACCTGCGGCAACTGCCAGTGAAGGACCGTTTTTTTCAATTACATTTCTACTTTCCTGTTCCTGCGGCAATTTTATTTTTTCAAAAGGATTCCAAAGCACGACTTTAGCAGACAGCTTGCTGTTTAATAATTCAATAAAACCTGAAGTCTGGGAAAATCCGCCGCACAAATGAATTTTTTTTATGTTCGTATTTTTGGAATTGATTGAGCAATAACGAGTTGATTCTAAAACCGCTTCAATCAATGCTTCACAGGCTTTTGCCAAACTGATATTGAATGCCTTTTGTGATTCGACGATTCGATTTTCGGCTAAAATAAATTTCATAGTTTCTGCTGAGACGCCCATTTCCTGCGCAATTTTATCAGTAATTATTTTCCCGGCATAATTTATATCTCGAATGAAAGGCGGATTGGTGTCATCTGATATAATTAGGTTTGAAAAATGGTATCCGACATTTAGAATTGCTGTCGTACCATCAGTTTTTTTTCCTTCGAGTTCCGTAAAACAATTTAAAATCTCTAAACCATCCACTCCCATAAGGACACATTCAAGACCTGCATCTTTTGACAATCCGCATTTATGTTCAATTTGATTTTTTTTGGCAGCAACCAACACTCCGCTTATATGTTCGTTTGTTTGCGGCATTAATTGATAATCAAATTCCGCTTGTTCGATATCGAATGGACTGACTTGTGCAGCTTCAAACTGTATCGCCGATTCAATTTCATCCTGCGGCAGCAAAGGAAATCTGAAATCTCTAACTACAACATCCGGCCCGCTAAGAGAACAGGCAGCCAATTTTTGGTCAGATGATTTCACACAGCCGCTAATTGCATTTAAAACGCTTTTACTTTCAACACTGTTATCAATTGGCACAACCGCTGCGTATCTTGCAGAATAACAGTCATTTTCTCTTGAGAGCTGAACCATTTTGACTGCCGAAGACCCAATATCAAGTCCTGCGACATTTTCCTCAACAAGCCCAAACATTCTTTTGAAATTAGTCTTCATATCTAACGCCTCAATCTTCAAGAGAACTGAATTCTCGCCATCCGCCCGGAACAGGCACAAATTCACCGCTTAACCCACCCGGCCCGAAGCCGCCCGGAACCCGTACAGTTCCATTCGTTAATCTTTCATCAATATAATAATGTTTCCTGTAGCCATCGTCCCCATTTGCCAAACCGACAACTCCTCTTATAGCCTCACATATCGAACCGCGAACATAAAGCCTATCTTCATAATAATTTTCATCTTTTCTTCCGTCATTTGAACCTCTTTTCACATTTTCAGCACCCCAGCCGCCGCCGGCAACCGTTAGAGCAGCTTCGACAACTGTGTCTCTATTAAGATGCCTGTGATATGAACCTGCGGAATAACTTGAATCACGTTCGCCAACTGGCTCATAATAAGCTCCTGATACTGACGGCACAGAAGTTCTGTGCAGATCATCGAGTATGCCTTCGACTTTGCCGGGATCAACGATTTTTACTAATCCTTTTGCTACTATACCTAAAACATTTTTATTATTGGCTGCCGGTCTTCCTTCGTCATCATGTGCACCATCCAGCTTAATATCATTTACAATCCATACATTGCCTGTTGCAACGATTGTTACCTGACCTTGCAACGTATTGAGCTTAGCAGAGCTGCTTCTTAGGGGACTAGTGCTTGGCATCTCATCTTTTTCTTTGCTGCCTATTATAACATTGCCATCTACATAAATTCTGCTTTCCGGCTGTCCTTCAACTCCTCCATAAGATGGTGTTATCTGAATATTATCCATACTCACCTGGTATCTTTTGCTCGCAGTTGTCGGAATATAATGATAACCATAAATATTATACTGTTCATAAGTCGTCCCCCCGCTATCCTGATCAATGCAGTAATCCCATGTATTATCATTATCGCCTTCTTTATAGCCGCGAACTGTGCAGTCTTTTGTTATTTGAACGTATCCTTTTCCGTTTGACGCAACATAAAATTCAAGCTGAACAGCCGCCTGTCCATTCGTAACATTATTATTTTTTGATGGCGTAAAAACCAATTCAGGTTTTAAAGCCTGTAGCGTATTTTTGAAAAAAGTGATTTTTTTATTGAGAAGATCTTTATCAGTTATTTTATTATCCGGCTGATCAAAATTTATTCCTCCTCTGAATAATCTCATAACATCATCATACTTATCTGAGCCGCCTTGTGAGTATCTCGACTCTCCCATATTAACTTTTCTCAAAAAATTAGGCGTACCTTTAATAAAAATATCACGGGCCGAATCATCCGGCTCGCCAAAGCAATTAATATGAATTGGCATATCGATTATCTCGCCGGTTGCAAAATATACAGGCGTAGTCTCAACAGGACCGCTTGGTACGATTGAAGCTCCAATCGCGTTTCCAAACCCTGTTTCCTGCTTAACCGTCACTGAAACCGTATGTTCGTAATCGCCGCACCGCCCGTTAGATGTCACTCTGTATGTTTCCATATTAGGCGGAACCCACGAAATGCTGTAATCGCAATTTCCCGATGTAAAAGAAATATTTCCATTGTTTATTTGACCCAGTTCATACGGCAGAATTCTTTGTCCCATAAGATAAACGGCTTTTTCATACCCCGCTTCGGCAGCATATTTTGCCGCGAGTTCTTTTTTTACAACAACAGCTCTATGCCTCAGGCCGTATGCTGCTGTCAATGATCCGAATCCGAATATCGCCAAAATCATTAGCGTTATCAGCACAAAACACAGAACAGACCCTTTTTTATTAATTCGCATCATTTTATTCTCTCATTAGCACTGCCGTCATAATATTCACATTATTTCCATTAGCAGTCATCACTTCTATACTGTTATGATCTTCAGGGTCTGTTAGATTGAAATTTACCCTGACACATTCGTACCCTTTATTATATTCCGATACCTCAAACGCCTTTTCCCCTGAATTGAGTGAAACATTTTCAGCGATAGTTTCTGTCAAAACAGGTCCGGTCGAGCCGTATTCAACTTTTAACGCATTATCCCCATCGATGTAGAATCGTGCGTAACCGGCTACTGTTCTTGGATCATTAAGAGAGTAATCCGAATTTAAATATAAATTGAATTTTACTTCACTGCCGTCGGAACTCACCTGCGCACCATAAGAACGCCGCCCTATTTCATTAAATTTTGTCATTATTACCTGGGAATCCGAATATATCCGGCTATTGATATATTCAATCAATTCTTTCCATTGTTTATCGTTCCTGACAATAAAGACCCCAACTGCCATTACCGGAATTACTGCTATCGCCATCGCAACCATAAGTTCAATCAGCGTAACACCGATTCTTGTACGCTTTGTCATTGCGAGCCGGGCTAAGCAATCTCTTTTTCGTTTTACAGTTGTTATCAGTGTCATTACTCTCATCTCATTGGCAGTAAGTAGTAAGGATTAATGAATTATTTCGTGATAACCCTTCAGAATAATCATCGCGCCATTCAGCGGTTACAGTTATCTGTTTTAAATTGGGATTTACAGTTGCATCTATAACAGCAGAGTTTAAAGAAAAATATAATGGCAAACGATCAACGGTTATAAAATATTGTCCTGCATTCTCGGTAAATCCGCAGTTTAAGCTGCTGGTTGGGTCATAATTAGATATTCCTCTGCACGCTTTCCAGTCGTCAATTAGAAGTTGAGCGGTTCTGGCCGCTATCATTTCTGCTCTTGCCTGTCGTGAGTGTTTTGCGATAAAGAATTCACAGCTTAACGTACCGGCCGCTGCAATCGCGATTATCAGCATAGCGATAATTGCTTCAATCAGACTGAAACCTCTTGTCGTTCCGAGTCGAGTCCTGCCATGCATTTGCTTTTTAATCGCCATTTCCATTCTTTCATTGCTTCGGGTTTGCCAAGGGGGCCAATAAGCAGGCCCCCTCGCATGCAAAACCTCTAATAAATCCGTCATTTAGCGGATAAACTTTTATTAACTTTGATTCCAACCGTTGTTGTTAAGAATATAAGTACCTTGTGGAGCACCTTCTATCGCACTGCTAGGCGTAACTGTAATTACAATATTTGCTCCATCATTTGCAGAATCAGTACTCGTAATCGTATAATCTGCTGAGCCAAAGTATGTTCCCTCAAGATCTTTTTCTCCAAATTTTAATGCGGCGCGAACAGATGCTGTACCCAGATTATCACCGTTGCTTACTACAGCCGGATCCTCGGTTAAAGCCGCTTTCACCGCCACACGAATTGTTCCTGCTGTCGCCGCTGCTTCCGACCATTTTGCCGAATCGATTCGTCCTCTCATAATCGGTATTGCGACAGAAGCCAAAATCGCTACAATTAAAATTACCACCATCAGTTCCACCAATGTAAACCCTTTTTTACCTGACATTTTAAATCTCCTAAAAAGTTGTTAATTGTTATTTCTTTTATACGTTTTATTCACTTTCATTTTGTTATCTTAGACATTGAGAAAATCGGCAGATACAATGCTATAACCACCACCAGCACAATTGAGCCTGCGGTAACAATCATCAACGGCTCAAGTATTGAAGTTACCGTCATTATCGTTGAGTCCACTTTTCTTTCATAATATTCCGCCGTTTTATCGAGAACCGAAGGAAGGGATCCGCTTTCTTCGCCTACCTGCATCATTTTGACAACAAGGCCGGGAAAAAAACCGCTCGCCGCCGCACTTAGATGAATATTGGAACCTTCTATTATATATTTTTTAGTCCTTGTAACAGCCGATTTGATTATATCGTTATCTGTCATTGCTATAAGAATGTCGAATACCTCAATCACTGAAACTCCGCCTGCAAGCAATGTCGCCATCGTTCTGCAAAACATTACAAGAAAACTCTGCACAAACAAATTTCCAATCAGAGGAATACCCAGTTTGATTTTTGAGAATATATAATGACCTTTTACAGTTTTGGTATAGGCAATAATTGAACCTGCAATTATCACTGCCGCTAAAATAATAACATAAATAAAATTGTTCCGCATTGCTTCATAGAAACTCATAAAGCCCCTTGTAAACACAGGTAATTGTCCTGCCCCAAACTGATTGAAAATAACTTTGAATCTCGGAACAATAAACGTCATCATAAAAATTACTATAAAGACAATAAATGTGAAAACGAATACCGGATAAGCAGTTGCAGCCTGTAATTTTTTCTTTAATTTATCACGGTCGTTAAAATATCTCGCAAGTCTTTGCAGTGAAGCAGGTAAATTTCCGCTGCTTTCTCCTGCCATAATAATAGAAAATGCCAGCCGGTTAAAAACTTTTGGGAATTCAGAAATACTTGCCGTAAAACTTTTTCCTTTATTTATTCTTTCCAGTATTTTTGAAATCACCTGCTGAAATTGAATGTTTTCCTGATCACGGGCAATAGTCTCCAGTGCCGTTGTAATAGAGATTCCTCCTTCAATCATAGTGCTAAGCTGCCAGCAAAATGACGCCAGTTCTGACGATTTTATTTTCCTTTGTAATAATTTTGTCCGGCCGTTGGGTTTGCCGGGATGTACTTCCTGAACAGAAACAGCCGTTAGCCCTTTGTGATGAAGCATATTAAGCAATTCATTTATATTTGATGAATTTCTAACGGCCTGATGTCTTTTGCCGTTCGTATCTCTTGCTGTATAACTATATACTTTCATTTTTATCCTATATTCTATTTCTGGTTCTTGGTTTTATTTCTGTTTTATACATCTTCCGCAAACGTTGCGCTCATAACTTCATTTGCTGTTGTAAGTCCCTGCTTCATTTTTGTAACTCCGCTTTCAAGCAGTCCGCCGAATCCTTTTTGACGTGCGATTTTTCTAAGCTGACTCTCACCGGCTCCATCTGTTAATTTTTGTCGCATTTCACTGTCCACCGGCAAAAACTCAAAAATTGGAAGCCTTCCCAGATATCCGGTACCTCGGCATACATTGCAGCCTTTACCTTGATAAAAAATACTGCTTTCAGCCTCATCATCATTTATTTTCAATCGTTTCGTTTCTTCAAGTTTCAACTTTGTTGGTTCCTTGCAGCGATCGCATATTTTCCTGACAAGTCTTTGTGCTATTACAAGATTAAGCGTTGACGCAAGCAGATAAGGCTTAATGCCCATATAAACAAACCGGCTTATCGCGCTTGGAGCATCATTGGTATGAAAAGTACTGAGTACAAGATGCCCCGTCAGTGATGCTTTGATAGATATTTCAACTGTTTCCTTATCTCTAATTTCTCCAACAAGAATTATGTCAGGGTCTTGCCGAAGAATCGCGCGAAGAGTTAATGCGAAGTCCAGATTTATTTCCGGTTTTACCTGAATCTGGTTTATTCCATCCAGTCGGTATTCAACCGGGTCTTCAACGGTAGTTATATTTTTTCTCGGGTTTCTCAGGTAATTCAATACCGAATATAACGTTGTGCTTTTGCCGCTTCCCGTTGGGCCTGTAACTACTATGATGCCATAGGGTTGCGATAAGATATTTTTAAATAAAACAAGGTTATTAGGTTCAAACCCCAGCCGGTCTATATTATGATCAACCGCCGAAGAATCGAGAATACGCATTACAATCTTTTCACCGTGTATTGTAGGGATAGCAGAAACGCGAACATCGATATCCCGGTTTGATGATTTAATTTTAAATCTTCCATCCTGGGGCAATCTGTGTTCCGCAATATCCATTTTGCTTAGGATTTTTATTCTCACTATAACAGCGCAGCGTATTCTTGCAGGCGGTGTTACCATATCGTGAAGCAAACCATCGATTCTCATACGGATTGACATTGATTTCTCGCGAGGTTCGATATGTATATCGCTTGCACGGCTTTTAACTGCCTGACTAAGCAATAGATTAACAAATCGAATCACCGGTGGATTGGTAGCCTCTTTTTCGCTGTTAATATCTGCTTCTGTACTTTTCTCGAAAGATTCATTTTCAATATCTTCTGGTTCTATCTCAGCATCTACAAGGTCCCTGATTCTCTTTTCTTCAAGGTCTGAACCATGATAAATTAATTCTATCGCCTGGCTTATTTCCTTAGGAGAGCTTATCGCAATTTCAATTGGACGTGCTATTTTCGTCCGGACCGTGTCTAATGCAATTACATTTAGAGGATCCATCATTGCGATTATTATTTTCCCTTCTTCCTTCCGAATCGCAACAAGACCGAAACGTCGCGCAAAATTTTCAGGAAGCATTCGTGCCACTTCCATATCGATTGTAAATCCTTCGAAATGTATAATTGGCAGATTTAAATGTTCGGCTAATAAATGCGTAACCTGGATTTCATTCAAAATATTCTGACGAATCAGAATTTCCCCAAGTCTGCCGCCAAGCCTGTTTTGCTCCGAAAGGACCTCAAGCAATTTTCGCCTACTTAGCAGTTGCCGAGATACCAGCAATTCACCAAATGGCAGCCTGCTTTTCTTTTCTGCAGGTTCGATTGTATTCTGAACTGATAACATTTCTTACCTTATTTTGGAAACATTTATGTATAAGCAATTAATCTTTTGTACTACGCCTTAATAATGATTTATTTTGGAAAGAGTTCAATCAGGGGACTTTCGTCTAATAAAGTAATACGTTATACCCGCTGAAAAGTAAGGTAAACCACTACCAATTAATAAGTAAATCAATGCAAGTTTTTAAATACTCTTTATGAAAGAAACTGTTTGACGTATATTAATAGTCATTTGAGGGAAAAATATGTTCGAGCTGCATTTAGATTCATCGTGGGAACGTATCGAAAAAGAATCTTTTGAACATCAGATGCAAAAACCTCTTCAATCTTATATTAAAGAACGGAGATGGTTCGGAGCAAAAAATCGTTCTATTATTGAAATCAAAATAAGCGAATGTATAAAACTAAATCTGTTCGAAGAAATTTTTTATATGCTGTTAATTGAGCTTTTTTACTCTGAAGCGGTCAGTGAAACTTATTTGCTGCCGATTGCTTTCGCACAGCACCAACCGACTCATGGAATAATAGCGAAAGTTCTTTTTAAAAACAGAGAAGGGTTCTTATATGAAGCGGTTTTCAATGAAAAATTCAGATTAGGCATTCTGGATTTGATTCAGCAAAATAAAATAATCTCTACAAACAGCGGCAATCTAATTGCAGCTCGCGGCGAAAAATTCCAATTATTTCTAAAAGATAATGAACAGCCGGCCAACTCACGTATTACACAGTCAGAGCAAAGTAACACTTCCTTTTTCTATGATGATATTTTCTTTTTTAAGCTTTACAGGCGTCTTCAGGAAGGTTTGAATCCCGACGTAGAATTAACAAAATATCTAACTGAAAAAACCGAATTTGAAAAATTGCCTGCATTTGCAGGGTCTATCGAATTGCAACATGAAAACATTGAGCCAAAAACAATCGGTCTGCTTCAGAAATACATCATAAACAAAGGAGATGCATGGGATTATTTCGATCAAGCTGTTAAACAGTTTTTCAATAATGCACTTAGCCGGTCTCGTTATGTTCAATCTGAAGATTTACTTGACCCTGCGTTCATTGAGAATGTCACGTTGTTGGGAAAGCGAACATCTCAATTGCATATCGCTCTTTCCGGTGATTCAGAAGACAAAGATTTTAAAGCTGAGCCTGTTTCGATGGAATACCAGGAATTTCTTTATGAATCAATGAAATCTCTTGCACACAAGGTTTTTAAAGAACTTAATTTTGAAAATTCATATCAGGTAATTAAAGACGATGTCGCAAAATTGATAAGCATAAAAGATAATATATTCGAGAGAATCGAAGAGATTAAAAAAAGAAATTTCACAGGGCAATTGATTAGAATTCACGGAGACTATCATTTGGGCCAGGTTCTTTTTACAGGCAATGATTTTATAATAAGCGATTTTGAGGGTGAACCTGCTCGCGAAATAACACAAAGACGGCAAAAACACCTTGCCTTAAAAGATTTAGCGGGAATGCTGCGCTCCTTTTATTATGTCGCCTATAGTCCGATTTTTCTAAACGGGCTTACAGACCGTGCAGATATTGAAACTCTAAATTATTGGGCTCAGGTTTTATATGAATATTTGAGTGAAAAATTTCTAATTTCTTATATTATTAATTCTGAAAAAGCGGAATTCCTGCCTAAAACATCTGACGAAACAGAATTTCTACTCAGTTTCTATATGCTCGAAAAAGCCATTTATGAATTGAACTACGAATTGAATAATAGACCTGGTTGGATAATTATCCCGGCAAAAGGAATTTGGCAGATTATGACGAAAAAAGTTGAAATCACTCAGATTTAGAATCGGAGCTTAAAATGAATGGGCCATTATCAGAACAGGAACTCAAAGCGATGAACGCATATTGGAGGGCCACCAATTATCTGTCAGTTGGTCAAATTTACCTGTATGACAATCCTTTATTAAAAGAACAGCTTAAACTTGAACATATAAAGCCTCGCTTATTAGGGCACTGGGGAACAACGCCGGGATTAAACTTTATTTATGTGCATCTGAATCGAATCATAAAAAAATTCGATGTAGATATGATTTATATCACCGGCCCCGGTCATGGCGGCCCGGCAATGGTTGCCAATACATATCTCGAAGGTACGTACAGCGAATTTTATCACAACATTTCGCAAGATGAAGAAGGTATGAAACATCTATTCAGGCAATTTTCTTTCCCCGGCGGAATACCCAGCCATGCCGCGCCTGATATTCCCGGCTCAATACATGAAGGCGGCGAACTCGGCTATGCAATCTCACATGCTTACGGAGCAGCATTCGATAATCCCGATTTGATAGTTGCCGCAGTTGTCGGCGATGGAGAAGCTGAAACGGGATCTTTGGCAGCATCCTGGCATTCAAATAAATTTCTTAATCCTATAGAAGACGGAGCAGTTTTACCAATATTACACTTGAATGGTTATAAAATTGCTAACCCAACAATACTGGCGCGAATCCCGCAGCATGAACTGGAAGAATTATTCAGAGGATACGGTTATAGGCCTTACTTTGTAGAAGGCAGTGAACCGGAAATGATGCACCAAAAAATGGCTGAAACTCTCGATACCGTAATTTCGGAAATCAGGGAAATCCAAAATACCGCTCGTCAAAATAATAAGACTGATCGTCCATTATGGCCTATGATAATTCTAAAATCTCCAAAAGGCTGGACAGGCCCGAAGGAAGTTGACGGCAAAAAAACAGAAGGGTCATGGCGGTCACACCAGGTACCTTTTGCGCAAATGGCCGAAAACAGCGAACATATAAAATTGCTTGAAACATGGATGAAAAGCTATAAACCGGAAGAACTATTTAATGAAAACGGCAGGCTTATACCTGAACTTGAGGAACTGGCGCCGAAAGGTACACGCAGGATGGGCGCAAACCAGCATGCAAATGGAGGTACAATTCTTATAGACCTCAAGATGCCAGATTTTAGAGATTACGCAGTTAAGGTAAGTGAACCGGGAAATATTAAAGTCGAAGCACCGCGCATTCTCGCAAATTTTCTGCGCGATGTTATGAAATTAAACCAAAAAAATAAGAATTTTAGAATTTTTGGGCCCGACGAAACTGCCTCCAATAGGCTGGGAGCTTTGTTTGAAACTACAGGCAGAAGATGGCTTGCTCAATCTCTGCCCGAGGATGACGAAGAACTTTCACCTTATGGTCGAGTAATGGAGATACTCAGTGAGACCACCTGTCAGGGCTGGCTTGAAGGTTATCTTCTTACAGGCAGACACGGATTTTTCTCATGCTATGAAGCCTTTATTCATATTATCGATTCTATGTTTAACCAGCATGCGAAATGGCTTAAAGTAACACGAAGTGAAATTCTATGGCGAGCGCCGATTGCATCCTTAAACTATTTTTTAACATCACACGTCTGGCGGCAGGACCACAACGGTTTCAGTCATCAGGATCCCGGGTTTATCGACCATGTCGTAAATAAAAAAGCGGATGTGGTGAGAGTTTATTTCCCGCCTGACGCGAATACGCTCTTATCCGTAGCAGACCATTGCCTTAGAAGCAGGAACTATGTAAACGTCATCGTAGCAGGCAAACAGCCCGAATTTCAATGGCTCGATATGGATTCAGCCGTTAAACACTGCACTTATGGCATTGGTATCTGGGAATGGGCCAGCAATGACAAGGGAACAGAACCTGATTTGGTGATAGCGTGCGCAGGAGATGTACCGACTATCGAAGCACTTGCTGCGGTTAAAATCCTGAGAGGATACGACCCTGATTTGAAAATCAGATTTATTAATGTTGTCGATTTGATGACTCTCCAGCCCAATGAAGAACATCCTCACGGACTTACCGACAGAGACTTTGACGCTTTATTTACAGCTGATAAACCTGTGATATTCGCTTATCATGGTTATCCTATGCTTATTCATCGATTGACTTATCGGAGAAGAAACCACAATAATATTCATGTCCGTGGATACAAAGAGGAAGGAACAACAACTACACCATTCGATATGCTCGTACGAAATGACCTCGATAGATTTCACCTCGCTGCCGATGCGATGTACAGGGTTCCAAAACTGGCAAAAACGGCCGCTTATGCAAAGCAGGAACTTTATTATAAATTAATCGACCATAAGAATTACATTATCAGGCACGGAGTAGATATGCCTGAAATCAGGAACTGGGATTGGAAGGCTTAAATATGACGATAGCTAAAGGCGGCAGCGTAACAGATAATGAGTAATCGAATTTACCGTAAAAAGATAACGGCGCAGCATCGACAAACCCCATATTGCCCTGCCCGCTTCCGCCATAATCTTTAGCGTCGCTGTTAAGTATTTCTTTCCATTGACCGCCAAGGGGAACGCCCACTTTATAATTATACCGCGGCACAGGAGTGAAATTGCAGATAATGGCCATTTTCTCCTGCCTGGATTTGTCATACCTCATATAACTTATAATGCTTTTTTCGGCATCATTAAAATCAATCCATTCAAATCCGTTATTTTCAAAATCGCATTCATACAAAGCATTTTCATTCGTATAAAGTGTATTTAAATCCTTTACAAACATACTGAGTTTTGAGTGATAATGCTCCATAAAAAGATGCCAATCGAGACTCAAGTCGTGATTCCATTCACGATTTTGCCCGAACTCGCCTCCCATAAATAAAAGCTTTCTGCCGGGATGCATGAACATATAACCGAGCAGTAATCTTAAATTCGCGAACTTTTGCCACTGGTCTCCCGGCATTTTCTGCAGAAGCGAACCTTTGCCGTAAACAACTTCATCATGAGAGAGAGGTAGTATATAATTTTCAGTAAATGCGTACCAAATTGAAAACGTCAGTTTACTATGGTGGTATTTTCTATGCACAGGTTCTTTGGTTATATAATCGAGAACATCGTGCATCCATCCCATATTCCATTTCATATTGAAGCCGAGTCCGCCCGTTTCAGGAGGTTTCGTAACCATCGGCCAGGCTGTCGATTCTTCGGCAATTGTAAAAACTTCGGGATAATCCTTGTGAACCCATTCATTAAATTGCCGCAGAAATTCTATGGCTTCGAGATTTTCACGCCCGCCCTTCTCATTTGGTATCCATTCACCGGGCTTTCTCGAATAATCAAGATACAGCATCGAAGCGACCGCATCGACTCTCAAGCCGTCGATATGATATTTTTCGAGCCAGAACATTGCGCTGCTGATTAAGAATGAGCGAATTTCATTTCGCCCAAAATTAAAAATGCAGCTTTTCCAATCCGGATGAAAACCTTTTTTCGGGTCAGAATGCTCAAACAGATGTGTGCCGTCAAAAAAAACCAGCCCATGTTCATCAGAAGGAAAATGCGAAGGAACCCAGTCCAGTATTATACCGATATTTTGCTGATGAAGAGCATCAACCAGCCTCATAAAATTATCGGGAGTTCCATATCTTCTTGAAGGAGCGAAATATCCGGTAGTTTGATACCCCCATGAACCATAAAACGGATGTTCCATAATCGGCATAAACTCTATATCAGTGAAACCCATATTTTTTACATATTCGGCAAGAGATTCGGCCACTTCATCACAGCTAAGCACTCTCTCCGGATTTGAAGGGTCACGTTTCCAGGACCCGAGATGGACTTCATAAATGCTTAAAGGCGTCGTCTTCCAATCTTTTTTCTTATAATCTGCATCCGACCATTGATAATTCAAATCACAAACGACTGAAGCGGTATTAGAAGGCATTTGACAGCAGAACGCAAATGGATCTGCCTTATCAACTGTATAATTATTGTACTGAGAAACTATATGATATTTATACATCGCCCCGGGATTAATATCGGGTATAAAGCCTTCCCAAATCCCGGATTCATCCTGGCGAACATTGAGAAGAAACGCATCATTGTTCCAATTATTAAAATCTCCGATAACTGATACCCATTTAGCATTTGGTGCCCAAACAGCAAAATATGTCCCTTTAACTCCCTCATTTTCGACTATATGAGCTCCTAATTTTTCATAAAGGCGGAAATGCCTGCCCTGTTTGAAAAGGTATATATCGTGTTCCGTTATTAAACTGAAATTATTCATAATCAAATAAAATAATCAAAATCGGTTTCTCTTCGCAAATGTTTATGCAGCCTTAATATATGCGCCGGAGCTAACTGCGGGTCAAGCTCAATATAATTTAGTTCTCCCTGCCATATATACTTATCACTGCTCAGCAAATCATGCAGCAGATATGGCTTTGTCTGTTCAATTCCCAATTCATGAATGGGCAGTTGAAGCACACCTGACTGTCTATGGTACGGGTCGAGATTGACTAATACAATTAAGACATTCGACAAATCTTCCGTCGCCTTGCAAAACGAAATAATAGCATCGTTATTGATTTTCAAAATTTTCAAATTCCGTGTACTCTGTAGAGCGGGATTTTCATTCCGGCATTTATTGACACGCTCGATTAAGGCTTTTATATTTCCAGGCTGGTTTATATCCCATTTTTTTATCTCGTATTTTTCGGCATTGTAATATTCTTCCTTATTCTCTATAGCCTGATTGATGCATAATTCATAAGCCGGACCGTAGATGCCGTAATTAGACGAAAGAGTGGCTGCAAGAACGAGACGAATGATAAAAGCCGCTCGTCCGCCATATTGAAGATATTCTGGCAATATATCAGGAGTGTTCGGCCAGAAATTCGGCCGCATATACTCCGCCAACTCTGTCGCTGTCAATTCTGTCATATACTGCTCAAGTTCATACTTTGTATTCCGCCATGTGAA
>MHXZ01000134.1 GCA_001825665.1 Planctomycetes bacterium GWF2_41_51
CTAACTGCGTTTGCATCTGTGCCAAAATAAATATCGTGTGTTGTTGCATAACCGGGTATCCACGTTAAAACAGCATAAGGAGGTGCGTCTGCGGCATTGTTTGCCGGGTAGGGAACTTTGGCCCTTGTCGGATCAACTGCGCCTGTAACAATTGTTTTCACTTCATCATAAGCGACATTAACAATTCCCAAACCATTATAAGCAACGATATATCCGTTTGCGATATAACCTTCAACAACGCTTCTTTTATCTCCGGTAAGATTGAGTGTTCCGCCTGTTATGTCGAGTTTGCCCACGCAGCCGGCAGGAGAAGACATCGTAAAAGTTCCCGCAACGTTAATTGTACCGCCGGCAAGATTTACTGTTCCTCGGCCGGTAGTAAAGCCTTCGCCGTAACCGATACCGAATGTGCCGCCAATATTCATCGTGCCGCCGTTCATATTAATTGTACCGTTACCCTGAAATCCGACGAATACGCGATTGCTGGTTGTGATAGTACCATCATTGACCGTTAAAATTCCAACATCAGTTGAGCCGTACGCGATAATAGCCCAACTGTCCGCTACTCCGGAAATATTAAGCGTTCCCCCATTTAAGGTGAGTTCACCTGATGCGTTATCGCCGATAACAAGCCATTGACATTCCCCTGTATGGCCTGCATTTAGACGGGCATCATTTGGGGCAAGTCTAACTATTTTTGCCTTATCCTGGTAGATCAGTTTTGGAGTATCCTTTGGATTCCAGTTGTTGGCATCGACCCATAAATTATTGCTTGCGCTGTTAGTCCAAACCATGTCTGAAGCAAAGACAGTATTTGATAGAACAGCTAAAAGAACGATTGATTGAAGTACTTTAGACATAATAAACCTCCGAATATCCATCTTTCTGTTTAATTTGCTTACTTTACGACTGTATAGACTATGAAAAATGCAGAATTCTATCAGATTTTTTAATTATATATTTCAAATAATAACAATTTAAAGTAGGCCGAGCTTTTCTTGCCCGGCCTTTACAATTTCAATCTTTTATTTTCTTCTTTTCAGAAGTCCGAGTAATCCCAAACCAAGAAGGCTCATAGTTGCCGGTTCAGGAATCGCCCATACAGTTGTTGTTCCGATTTCAGAATCAAAAGCACTATGAAGCGTATATCCTTCAAAAGCTGAAATCCAGCCATTGCTGATATATCCATTGATTTTACCTGTCAGATCATTGGCATTGTTGAGAACAAGAATGCCGTCTTTAATTACCATGTTCGCTGTTGGAAGCGAGTTTTGTCTTTTCATTAAAAGGTCGCTGGCATAAATAAAGCCATCATTCAAATTCACAAGACCATTTGATGTAGCGACACTACCATCGCCAATTGTCAGGAACGTCGTTAAATTAAGGGAGCCGCCGTTGATATTCAATGTGCCTGTGCCTGAAAGGCCTACAATGAAACGGCCTTCATTAGAAATCCGTGCGCCGCAATTGATTGAACCACTGTTAATGTTGACTACACCAACATCTGCACCGACATTGCCAATATTTACAAATTCAGAAACATTAATCGTTCCACCATCAACATTCAATGTGCCGCCCAACGCAGTCCCATTGCCGCCGACAACTATTTGGTCAACTGAAACAGTAGTGCCTGTCCCGATAAAAGGACTGCCACTGGCCGTTCCTTTGAATCCTGCTTTACCAAAATTCGTCGCTTTGGGTCCGCCAACAGGATGAAGTGTTTGAGGGACACCGGCATCCCAGTTACCTGCCACACTCCAATCTGTGTTGATTGCTCCTGTCCATTGGGTGTAAACCTGGGCTCCGAATGAATTGCCGGCGATTGCAAGAGCCAGCATAACAACTACTAAACTTCTTCTTAACATCATTTTCTTACCTCCTAAAAAACTATTAAATTGCGATTATAGAAAACATTTCATCGTTTGAACTTCTTCTTTTATTGTGTGTGCCAAAATTGTATATTGGATTCTCATATTTGACCTACATTGTACTATACTGGTTTTGCTTAGTCAATCTATTTTAATGATTTTTATTGATTTTGAATAGTTTTTATAACATTTCAGACGTTAAAAGACCATTAATATGTCAAAAAAGGTCTAAAATTGAGGCCATTTTGGTCTAATTGACAGGCCATATTCCCGAGCCAAGCCATACGTTCGAAAATATCCTCAAATCATTTACATCGACTAACCCATTTTTATCATAGTCACCTTCAGCGTATGATTTTATAATTTGAAAATTATCGACAGGATTGCCTGTTAAATTTGGAATAGCATTACCTATTAATTGGTTTCCATTAACGGTAATTAATACTGCAACTGTCTTATCCAAATTCGAAGCTCCAAACCAGCAAACTAACTTTGGGTCGCTTGTTCCGTTATTGAATTCTGACCCTCCCAAGCCGTTTGTGATATACATAGTTCCCTGACCTGCTTCGACAACTTGGCCGTTTTTGATGCAATGAAAACGTTCATAGACATGGTTATGGGCGGCGAAAACAATATCCACTTTGAATTCATCAAAGACCGGTCCCCATGCAGCGATTTCATCTATTCTGCCGGCATGTCCTGAAGTGGTGTACATTGGTGCATGCATATATGCAAATATCCATTTAATATTTGGATTGGCTCTTGCTGCTGTTAAATCTTCTATAAGCCAGATTTTTTGCGAATTTAAACTAATTTCATAACTTGAAAGGCACACAAAATGAGCGTTTTTGTAATCAAAACTATAAATAGTTCCTTTATTATTCACTAATCCATTTGACGGAAAAGCCGCTTCGTACATTTCATAATAATAGATGTAATCACCATTACCAGGCTGAACTTCATGCCCGCCCATCGTTGCCATTATAGGTTTTGATTTTGCTAAATTTTGTTCCGCTTTAAAGAATTCTGAATAGTAAGTTTCAACATTAATTTTTGATTGCGGATAATTAATGATAACAGCGCCATCCCAGACAATGTCTCCTAATTCAATGGCAAAATCTATATTCTGAGCAGCCAGCCAATCACAAAGCTGTTTGTGTCGGCTATGATAAAGCGTACTATCGGCAGGCAGGGCGATACCTCGCGGATCTCCATATACAGCAAAACTGAATGAAGTTATATTTTCAGATGATGTGGCAAATATATTATCCTCACCAATTGTCCCATCATTCGAACGAATCCGGTAATGGTATGTTGTCCCAGGAGCAAGATTTGTAAGTTCTACATGATGAAAATTACTTATATCTGTGTTAGTCGCGGTTAATCCGTAAGAATCTGTTATACCATAATCAACTAAGCTGTTCCCCGTAAAAACCGGATTCCACCAGTTTACAACAATTGAATTGCAGGGATTGTTTTTCCAGGAAAGATATGGATGTATGTCAAAGGCATTACAGACAGAGCTGAAAAAAAATGTCACCATTAATGAAATTAACAACTTAATTATCCATACCGCACGCATTGAAATTCTCTCCAAATAGTTAAAAAGACCAGGTCAAAAGAATTAACCTGGTCTTTATTAGTTTATTTGTGTATTAATTTCTTATGGCCAAAGTCCTCCTTCAAGCCAGGATCCGGTAAGAGTTGCCATATCTTCAAAATCTATAATCCCATCGCAATTGAAATCGCCCGAAACACAAACTATATCGGGGTTGGCAATATATTCGTGTTCGATGTGATTCGGATATACTTTTACAACTCTAAATCCCTGTGGAGTCGCAGGAGAGCCCAGCGAGCATAAACAGGAACTGGTTGTAACAATTTCCAGTGCTCCATCACGAGCATAGGAGTTATTATGAGCATGCCCTGAAAACACGGCTTTAACTCCATGTGTATGGAAGAGATTTAAAAGCTGGTTTCGAACAGCAAGAGGCATATTATTTGAACCATCAACCTCATCGATAGCGTCCATGCAAAGAGGGATATGCATAAATACCATTATATTGTCATAGCCGCTGGCAGCCTCAAGAGTTGTCGTTAGCCAATTCATTTCTTCTGTGTTTTTGCCTGGATAATTTGTTGAATTTTTCAGAATCATTGAATCAAGACAAATGAACAAATTGTTGCCGTATGTAAAAGAGAACCACGGATTTGCAGTGCCGCTGCTGCTGAAATTTGTCTGCCAAATTGCATAAGTTGAAGCACTTGGTGCATCGCCAACATCGTGGTTACCTGGGAGATGATACAATGAGATGCTCGGTTTAAGTTGAGCAGCACAAGATTTATAGTATGCAATTGCGCTGGAGTTGGTCTTGCTGTCAGTAAGGTCGCCAACTACAATTGCAAATTCCGGGTTAACGACGTTGAGCTTGTTTACCGTCTCTAACCATTTATAATCTACATTTTGACCGCCGCAATTATTTCCGCTGTAAAGCCAGCCGATCTGCGGGTCTGCAACAACTGCAAATGTGAAATCTGGTTCTTCTTTTTCAGCATAGAAGGTATCAATCACTGTGCCGTCAGGTTTTACGACCTCGCAAACAAGTGAATTGCCGTCTATTGTGACTTTACAGAACTCCAGTGTTTTTGAGGTAATTATTATGTTTTCGCCGCTTGACGGGTTATACAAAGGTGCACCGCCGGCGCCGGTCGTTACATGATGAACGCCGTTGACGACCGCTCGTGCATAGTAATGGTTATGTCCGCCGAAAATGATTGGCACTCCATATTGCTCACAAAGAGGCTGGATATATTGCTGTACAGGGACTTCGTTCGAATGTCCGCCGCCTGCTGACCAGCCCGGCTCATGAAGTACTATAATGTTCCATTTTTTCGTACTGCTGCTCAAGTCGTTTACCAGCCAGTTATATTGTGCTGAACCGGGTGTATAATTTACGTACTGGTCGAGAAGAATAATATGTACAGGGCCGTAATCATACGACCAATAACGTGAGGATACATAAGGATATGGCCAATATTTTGTATAATATACCGCGTTGCCTTCATGGTTGCCCATTACTCCTTGAATAGGCAGCGATGCTTCCATTTGCAATTGCGCCGGATAGGAACGGTTGAAAAATTCATTAGTCCAGTTATCTTCTGCATCCGCATTTACCCAGTCGCCTACGTGCAGCAGCATTGTTTGGTAATCAGGATCCACTGCTATAAGCGAATTCATTCCTGCTGCAACCGTGCTGTGATCTGCCGGATACGTTCTCGTATCGCCGTATGCTAAAAACTTAACAGTTGTTGCATCTGCCGCAGGAGCTGTTCTAAAGCTGCCGGTTGCGTTTGATGGCCCGGCTGTTACACGATAATAATATTTTGTACCCGGTGTCAAACCTGTGATTGTATATTTATGTTGATGATCTGTTCCATATTCTGTTGTGTTTGCAGAACCAGTAGAATAAGTTGTGTCAAGACCCCATGATATCGTGCATCCGGCAGTATTTGGCATCTGCCACAAAACCATCATTTGAGTGTTATTTCCAGGATAGATAAGATAAGGGCCTTTCTTTATTGAGCCTTGTGTAGAAAAACTCCAGACTGAACCTGTGTAAATATGTTCAGCGTCTTCCACTTCATCAACGCTCCAATAGTATGTTGTGTCTTGCGCTAAAGTCCCCGTATTGTATGATGCTGCTGTTTGATTGACTAAAAAAGCAGGGGGATTGGTTGTTCCGAAATAGACATTGTGCGAAGCTGCCGAAACTCCGGCAGACCAGCTTAATGTTGTTCCGCTTGCTGCGATATTCACAGCTCCGTTGGCCGGCGCAGGATTGCCCGCAGTAACATTGCCCGTTGTAAATGTCCACACATCTCCGGTAACCGTTCCGGAACCTGTTACTTCATCGATTTTCCAGAAATATGTTGTATTCGGAGTAAGTCTGCCAACGTCGAAAGTTGTTCCTGTCGTACTTGCCTGAAAACTGCCCGGACTTGCTGTTCCAAAATATACTTCATGAGCCGTTGCTCCTTGAACGCCTGTCCATGACAAATCTGTTATTATGCTGACGTTTGTTGCATTGTTTACAGGATTGGGTCCGCCCGCTTTTGTTGGCACGTCTGCCCATAAAGTTGTCTTTCCCGGCGTTGTCGTATCGTAATCCATCATCACTGCGCCGGCGCCGTTGTATGCTTTTATCCAGCCGTTTGCAATATAGGGATTGACGGTTGAAGTCGCATCGCCGTTAATTATCAGTTTCCCTGTCGATGAAATATTAATCGTTCCATTGCCGCCGTTAAGTCCCATCGATATAATGCCGCATGTTATTGTTCCGCCTGCAAGGTTTACATTCGTAACGCTCGTAGCATCGCGTGCGACATAAAAAGTTCCGCCTACATTTACAGCGCCGCCGTTCATATTGAATGTTGCAGTACCTGCTCTTCCGCAATAAAAATGAACACCAGTACCGCTAATATTTATTGTTCCGCTATTGACCGTAAGCGTTCCACTTTCACTTGCGGTATATGCTATATCAAAATAACTCGTCGTACTAAGAGTACCGCCATCCAAGATGAGAGTACCATTTGTGCCTCTCAAAAGAACTCGCATAGCTGTTGTTGTTCCGGTACTGAAAACAGGCCCCGACGCCATTTCAATTCGTGCATTGTCGCTGCTGTTCGGAACTCTATTAAGACTCCAGTTAGAACCTGTGTTCCATTCATTATCTCCTGCGCTGCCATCCCAATTGTTATCAGCAGCCAGAGCTATTGTTCCAAAACTCATTAATGCGATAGTGAAAATAATTTTTTTCATCATAAAGAATTCCTTCACTTTAGTTTTTATTATAACTTTAAGCAATATTCCTATTCTAAGCAAATTCGTATAAGATAAGTTTTAAAACAAATAAACATAGATTTTATCATAGCCCGGCATTCGCAGGAAATCCGCCGCTTTATCGATTACTATTGAGGCAAATACCAAATATTTAATGTTTTAAAAAAGGCAGGCCATTTCAGACCTGCCTTAAATTCTGAAAAATTATTTACGTCTGACTAAACCAATTAAACCTAATCCTAAGAGGCAAATGGTTGTTGGTTCTGGTACAAAGATTGATGTTTGATTTGTACTTCCATTATACTGGTATACAATATCATAATCATTACCATTTCCTGTAATCCAGCCGTTTCCGATGTATTCTTCTATTGTTGCAGTTCTATCGCCATTAAGAACGATTTTGCCGGAACCGGTCAGATTCAGAGAAACCGTTCCTGCTCCGCCATGTGATTTCATTAACAGGTTATTGGCGAAAATAGTTCCGCCGCTGATTTCTGCCCAGCCGTCGGCATTAACATTGCGGCTGAAGACAAGATCTTCAAGGACATTAATAGTGCCGCCTGACATATCCAGCCAGCCATCTACCGCTGCTCCGACGCTTGTTCCGCCGCCAATGTAAAGACGTCCGTTGGTACTGCTGCCGCTGCCGCTTGTGCCGATATTTATTGTACCGCTGTTCATAATTAGCCTGCCGGACCTGACGCTTGAGCTGTCAGAACCAATCAGAATATAATTGGCAACTGTAAGACTGCCGCCATCAATTGTAACATCGGCGATAGATGCATTAGCTGCCGCTCCGCCAATCTTTAAATAATAAGCTTGCGCATTTTGGCCTGTCTGTATAAAAGGCCCATAGATAGAAGCGCTGGATTGATATGTCCTCACGCTTCCACCGGTTGAAGTCAAATCTGGTATAGCAGTTGGAGCCGGACCGCCTGAGCCCCATCGCCAATTGTCCACATTAAACCAGTTACGATCTGTACTGCTTGAAAGCCAATCCATGGTGTCTGCTAAAACTGTATTGCTGACTAAAGCGAGCAGTATCGCGAAAAAAACCGCATAAAATAAATTCTTCTTCATAATTTGTTCCTCCAAAAACAAGGTCTGAAAAATTTTATTTACGTCTGATCAAGCCAAAAATGCCTAAGCCCAAAAGGCACAGAGTTGCAGGTTCTGGTACAAAAACTGTTGTTTTGCCGGGATTAGTAGCATCATAATCGAAAAGAATATCATAATCGTTGCCATTGCCGGTAAGCCAGCCATTTGAGATATATGTCTCAATTAAACTGGTTTTATCGCCATCCAGAATGAGTTTTCCGCTGCCGGTGATATCAAAGAGTGCGGTTCCGTTCATGCTCGGATTCATTGACAGATTGTTTGCTGTAATTGTGCCGCCGCTCAGATATACTTCGCCGGTTACTCCCGCATATCTTCCTATTATGATGTTCAGGGCATCGACTGTGCCGCCTGACATATACATTTTTCCATAACAATTAGCCAAACCATTGGAATTTCCATTTCCGACTACAAGGTTACCCTGGCCAGACAACACTGAAACAGAGCCGCCGTTTACATAGAACAGACCGTTTCTGCCGGTGCTCCCTGCTGCTGCGCTATCTGAACCAATCGAGAGAAATCCGCTGCTGTGAAGAGAACTGTATGAATTTCCAACTGTCAAGCTGCCGCTGTTAATTGTTAAAGCGGCCGGAGTTCCTGTAGATGTGGTGTTTGATGAGCCAACACGCAATTGACCTACTTCGGCGTTGCCGCCATCAATGATGGCACTGCCGATAGCGCCGATAGAATCGTATGATGAAACAAGAGCACCATACATTGTTGCCCCATTGCATAAAGCCTCAGTGTCATTTTGCGGTATGCCGGGTATTCCTACATTTACATTGCCGCCCCAATTGGTTGGAGTAAACCAATCCACGGATGTGACTCCACCTACGGTCCTTTGTGCTACGGTTCTAAATTGGTCTTGAACTACAGATACACTAAATGCATTTGCAGCTAAACCAACGATCAGTAATAAAACAAACAACTTCTTCATAACTCGTCCTCCAAAATTAAATTATTGGGCGTTTATTCGGCACATTGCCGAACATATATTTTTTAATAAAATACCTTTTCAATCCAATATTAAGGATTTATGTTCCAATAATATCTAAACATTTCAT
>MHXZ01000135.1 GCA_001825665.1 Planctomycetes bacterium GWF2_41_51
ATAGTTGACAGTTCAAGCAATCTCAAATACAATATCACTGCGCAAAGTCTTTGTGGGTAAACGGTTTGCGCTCTTTTTGAAGTAGAAAAAAATGGTTTTGGCTTAATCCAAGCCATTTTATTTGTGCATTTTTAAAAAGGCAACAAAATATGAATACCTACCATTGCGGCAGAATAATTGAGATTTCAGGATTAAATCGATTTCTTAAAAAAGACAGAGGTTCACTGGGAGTTTATGAGAAAGATAAAAAAATCGGCTCTGTTGCTTTTGACGATATTCAGGCAGTAATTTTTAATGCCTACGACCTTTGTTATACTCATAATGTCATGCTCGAATTTGCTCAAAGAAATATCCCTGTAATATTCTGCGACAATAAACATTTGCCAAAAAGTATTGTCCTACCATTTGACGGTTATTTTCACCAGAGCAGGCGTATGATGTTTCAAGCACAAACAAAAAAGCCACTTAACAAACAGCTTTGGAAATCCATTATAACCGCCAAAATCACACAGCAGGCAATGGCCTTAAAAATATTAAATAAAAAATATGAATATCTTTTAAATCTTGCTGGCGAAGTAAAATCGGATGATAGTACAAATTGTGAAGGTCAGGCTGCGAAGCATTATTTTGCTGAAATTTTTGGCCGGGATTTTATCAGAGACAGAGAACAGCCGGGCATAAACACATTATTAAATTATGGCTATACCATCTTGCGAAGCACAGCGGCTAGAGCTGTTGTATCCTATGGCTTGAATCCGAGCATTGGCATAAAACACTGCAATCCCAATAATTCTATGCCTTTGGTGGATGATTTGATGGAGCCATTCAGACCTTTTGTCGATATGGAAGTTTACGAAATATTTTTCAAAGACGGCCTTTTCGAGTTGGATACAGAAAACAAAATAAGGCTTGTAAGTTTGCTCGACAAATCAATCACAACTGATGAAATAACAACCACGCCCAATCAGGTTATGCACAAAATCGCATCCTCTTTGAGCAGGGTTTACGCCGAGGCAGAAAAAAACCTTTATCTTCCCACAATGAATTATCTAAACTAAAACAATGTCAGTTGTTCATGCTGGCGTCTGATAAATTCTTCATTTGTCGTTGGCATATCACCAATGAAATTTTCTACAAGTGCAAATTGCCTGTCGGTAACATACATAAACGATACCAAACCGCCATCTGGAATCAGCGAGGATAATTTCTTCACGAGTCCTCTGGCGGTTGAAAATGTGCCGGTAGGTTTTATATAGATGGAAAACTGTTTCATTACAAAGCCTTCATCTAAAAGTAGATTCCTAAAGGCCGTAGCCCGGCGTATTTGCTTTTCTGTTTTTACAGGCAAATCGAACATACAAAAAACCCACATAAAATGCCAATCGCTTAAACTATTTAGTCGTTTTTTTCTTGCCATTCCAAAGTTTCTTATGCTTTCTTGCTATTTTACCAAAGGGCGTTAATTCAATTTTACACGCTTTAGATGCTGCATAAAATGTTAATCCTCCACCGATAAAATTTTGTTTGATAGAAATATTTTCTTCCTCTTTCCGGTTTTCGCCCCTTGCGTCAGTTTGGTATTTTATATAAGTAAAACCTTTGTCGAATTTCTTAATGACCGCAAAGCACCTGTTATTATCTGTGTATTTTTTCCATTCTGGCGGAGTATCTAATTCTATCATGTCTCCCTGCTGAACAGACCATAAAGGTTTAAGCCCTTTTTTCTTCCATTCCGGTACAAAAGCCCTTTTGTTAATGTCAAACTGCGTAATTATTTCCCTCCCAACATCACCCTTTTCTGTTACATAAAAATCCATACAATAATTATTTCCGCTGTCATATACCACGTTATGTTTTGGTACATCGACAAATGATTTTTTGTTTTCATATTCAGGAAAAGTATCATATTTATATTCTTTATTCTTGCGAACAATTTTAAAAGCACGTTGCAATACTATTTTCTCGCTGATTTTCTTTGCTTTGTTCCCATTTTGGACAAGTTGCTGATTTTCCTGTTCCAATTGCGATTGAGCTACCTCAAAATGTGATTCTATCGCTTCTTTTAACTTTATCATTTTTTGCACATCTTGCACAATGTCTTTATCCCATTCGGGCTTGATGGTATTTGTATTTATTAACAGGTTTTTAAGATTTTCCCTTGTTTTTAAAATAGCGGAAACAGGCCTGTTGTGTTTGGTGATTTTTTCTTCAGAATGTTCTGGATTATCCATAAATGCAACTCGTGCGGTTTCTTTATGGAGTTGTCCGTTTTTACTATGTTCCGGTTTATGATAAGCTTTTGTATTTTTTAGTTTTTCGATAATGGTGTTTCGGAAAATTTCAAGCTGTCTGGCTTTGCCGTCATTATCCCCATTGCTTAAAGGAATTGGCAACTGCATCAATGGAAGTTCATAATCTCTTTTATCAAACCAGTTGATTTTCTGCATATCTGATCTGCTTACGCAACCAATGGTAATTGCATCGATAATATGATGTCGATGGTCGATTCTTGGTTTTTTCTTCCAATGTTTACTTTTTATATCGTTGCATTTTTTCCAGTTACCGTCAACATCGAGTTCTTCTTGATACAAAACTTCTCCGGTATCAAGATTTACAAAATGGGTTTTATCCGGCAGATATTCCGGGACTTCTTCCTTCAGCCCCATCAAATCATATTCAATTCCGTCAAGATTCCAAATGCTTCTTAACTTTGCTGTGTGTCCCCCGTTTATTGTTAAAACTCTCGTATTATTTTCATCGCCTTGCTTGTAATCGACAATGACTTTCAGGTATCGAGCCGCTAATTTGCAAACATATCTCGTATCGGTTAGATATCGTGTAATATTGTCTGCATCTTCGCCTCTTTCAAATATTTCCTTTGCATCGCTTTCAAACCGCCACTTTTTACCGGCAGGCATATTTTTGTTGGCTCGAATCTCTTTTAAGATTCCGTAAACTTTATCGCCATGTTTATTTTGCAGATATTCATAAGGGTACATATTGCCCTTGTTCAGATTGTCGCTTCTTTTGATTAGAACTCTATTTATAGGCGCATCCGTCCCACCGAGACTTTCAGGTATTAAATGTTCAATTTCAAACCCTTCAAATCTTGGATGGATTCTGTCCTGCGGAGAAAAAGCATCTTTCCAGTTTTGTTCTTCCGCCAATCGCCATTTTAATATATTCGTACTCGTAACTCTAAGCCGAATGTCTTTATGCGTAAGATATTCGACAGCTTTGTCATTTTTTTCTTTGTTTTTCTTCTTTTGGGTTTCATATTCTTTCTTCTTTTTGCTGCTCATTCCAACTTCTCTGGCAAGTTCGATATTTATATCATAAGGCCTACCATAAATTCTTATAATATCATTTACTACTCTGCGAAGTTGGTTAAGTATTCTATGCACCGCAGGATTTGCGATTTTGCCATATTTTGCTTCAAGCGGATTTAATGATTTATTTATTTGCTTTTGCCAGTCAGCCATTGGTTGAGTATCAGTCTTTAATATTTCGCCATAATATGGCAGCGTATCATGTTCGCCCTGCATAGCTCTTGCTATCTCTTCTTCTGATATAAACTGCTTATCTGTTGCAGCAAGTTTGTCCGTTGCCTCTCGAATGGAAATTACATCATTTTTAAGCAGTTCAAGAATTTTTGTGGTTGCTGTTTTGCCTAATGAACCTCTGCCTTTGGGAAGCATGGCAATTAATTGAGATATTTGCCGCTCATCATCGGTACTGAATTTATTTTTTAGTATTTCAATAACTTTTTCATCATTGTACAGGTAATCCTTTTTGTCTTCTCTTTTAGGTTCTGCCATAAATTCGACAATGCCGGCCAGCTTTTCATCATCAAGTTTATTTAGAAAATCAATCGCTTTGTATTCCGGCATTGAATACAAATAAGGCTTTATCATATCATCCAATACAACTTTGAAGGTTTTATCAAGCATTAATAATTCAGATATGGATTTTTTGCCCGCCTTTTGCCCTTTCATAAGTAATTCATTTATTATGTTATCTCTTTCGTCTTTTCTAAGTTTTCGCTGAATTTTATGCTCCTGAACTCTAATATTATTGACAGTTTCATAAATTCTGCGTTTTTCGCTTAATGGGTGTGCTTTGGTGAGCCGTTTTTCATTTTCAATGAAAATACAATTTCCTGTTGCATAAGGGCGGGAATCGTTTTCATAAAATAATATGTCGTAAATTTTATCTTTAAGCCCATTATTTTTTAATTGCTTATAATATTTTGATTGTGTTTCCCAAAGCAGGTTAAATTCTTCTTTGACAAGATATCTCGGTATTGCATAATCAACTTTGACCTTATCGCCCATTTTTCTCTGTCGTACATATCTCCTATTTTCATCAGTGATATTATTATTTTTATAGGCTTTGTGCATTCGCATAAAAAAATATTCGCCGATGGTTTTAGCTCCGCTTTCTTCCAGATGTTTTTTTAGTTTGGCATATTCGGAAAGTTCTTTTTTCTTTTTCTTGTCTGAATCCTCTTCGATTTTTTCGTTATTTTTTTCTATCTCCAATTCCAATTTATTCATCTCAACAAAACCGGCGCCTCGATGTTTGGCCATATGCAATATTGCCCTGCCAATTTCCATAATATTGTTAAGTTTGCCGTTTACGCCTTGAGCACGTATTGCATAAGGAGAGAGTTTTATAAGTTCAAACTGAATATCATCATCCAGACTCCAAAGCCCGGCTTGAGCAAGTTCTTTGGAAAGTAAATCGATTCTCTTTTTAGTTCTGTAAGTATTTTTCCGTTGCGAACGTTTGAGCCTTCTGTTTTCTGCTCCTTCTGATACCTCAAAAATACAAACTCCACAGTCTATTATTGAATTTGCCCTGTTTTTCTCATCTAATGATAAAATTGTGGACCCAATAGAACCAACCCCAATATCTAATGACAAACGATATTTCATTTTCCTCTCCTAAATTTAATTGACAAGTATTTTCCTTATTAATATAATAACTAATATAAAGTATATGTGTATTTGAGATTGCTTGAATTGTCAACACATATAATAAAGGCTTTATGCCCTAAAATGTGAGAAAGCTTCGGCTTTCTCTTTTTTTTATGAGTTTCTTAGTCCCAAGCGTAAAATTTAAAATAACGCAATTCAATCCAAATAATTATTTTTTTTAATTTTTTTATAATTGCAACTCTTTATGTGTAAGCATCTTAGGTTTATTATGCAATTTTTCAATTTTTTTCACAGAAAAAAACCTCCCCTTTTTTTAGATAATAATAATAGAAGGACAAGATTATTAATTAAATGGATTGATTGTGAATCCATATAGTCTATAATTAGATGGGCGGAACAGTATAGCGTAATTACCTAATACTGGACTGTTTAAACCTCGACTGGACAGTCAACCGCCCATTATAAAATACAGTTGGGGAGAACAGTTGAGGTATAGATGAAATGTCAGATAGGTACAAACAAAAGGGATGTAGAGTTTTTAGAGGTTTACTTAAAGAAGTTAATCCGTAAGTATGAGCAACTTTTAGAACTGTCCCCACATGACACATATTTATCTCCATGTGATGATGGCAAAATTGTTAATCCAGAAGACGAACGTGTTGCTCGCCTTGCAGATGATTATGGTTTTGATGGTAGCTTATACCGCGACATAATTGTAGACGATGACCTTTTTTCTATCCAATATGCAAAACGTTTTAGAAAAAAAATAGATACTATCCCCCAAATTATTGCAGCTGTTGAAAAGCCTTTAGATAAATCAATAATTCACAATGATGCAGAGTTGTTGACAATACCCCAAGTTGCAAGAATATTGCAGTGCGGCGAAAGCGTTGTTCGTGAAAGAGATAAAAAAGGATTGTTGCCCTTACCTATACGCATAGGAGGAACAATCCAATGGAGGAAAACTGAATTAGAGGAATGGATTGGGGCAAGGTGTCCTGTTCGTGAGAAATGGGAATTGATGAGGCAAGGCAAAGAGGTTGCATAAATGGCACGCACATTAAATTCATATTGCATTCGAAAACATACTTGGTGGGATAGCGGTAAACATAAGGAATCTTTGCGATGGAATATATTTTTCAAAGACCATCTGCAAATTGAGCATAGAATTGCCGCTTCACCAGATAAATCTACAAGCAAATATATCGCACAAAATATTGTTGATATTGTAGCTTTGAAAGAATGCAACAGACCTTTAACATCTGAATTAAGAAAATTTATTGAAAGCCAGCCAAACAGCCTTAGAGAAAAATTATGCGGTTGGGGTATTTTAGATGCTAATACAAACGCTGGTTTTGAACCCCTAATGATTGTTAGTAAAATAAAAGCTAAAAATTCAAAAAAAGAAATTTATGAAGTTACTGGGGGGCATTTGCTTCAATGGCGTAAAAGTTTAGAATCTAATGAGCGAAGTTCACATCATGTAAGAGAATCAGTCGCTAAAGTTATAAGAGTAATCGAAAAATGCAAATTCTTATTGCCATCGGATATTAAAACTGAACGCATTGAAACTTGGATGTCGGATTTACGTAATGCAGGTAAATCTGCTAATTGCATCAATAGTTATTTAGAAAGTTTTAAAAGATTCTGTAGATGGTTGCTAAAAACAGAACGCATAATGCAAAATCCAGTTCAATTTATAACAAAATTGAAAAATCTTGATAAGAAAAGACCTCGCAGAGTATTAACAACAGCAGAAATAGATAAACTTATATCAAAAACACTCGTTGGCAAAAAACATCACGGCTTAACCGGATATGAAAGAAGCCTTGTATATAGATTAGCTTTGGGAACTGGGCTGCGGTACAACGAAATTTATACTTTGGAACGCAGAGACTTTATATTTTGTAAAGAACCTAATGTAACGATTAAAGCAACTAATGCAAAAAATAGAAAGACGGATACTTTGCCGTTAATACCAGAACTGGCAAAAGATATTGAGCAGTATTTTAAAGAGCATCTTGCATTACCTCATCGGAAAGCCTTTCTTATTTGGAAAGATGCAGGCGCCAAGATGATTCGTAAAGATTTAGAAATTGCTGAAATAGAATACAAAACAGAGGAAGGCATTGTAGATTTTCATAGCTTGCGACATACATTTGGCACATTACTTGCCAAGTCCGGTGTATTACCGCAAGATGCTCAAAAGCTCATGCGTCATAGCGATGTAAATTTAACAATGAACATATATACTCATATAAGTTTAGAGGACAAAGCTAAAGCGGTAAGTAAATTGCCTGAAATCAAGATTGTGAGAGAAGAAAAAGCCAAAACAGGTACTTGTGATGTGCCAGAAAATTTTACTGCGAATTTTAATGAAAATGCCATCAAAACTCATAAAAATGCAGCAAAATCCAGCGAAGGTGAAATTCACGTGAATGAAGGTAAGAAAAATATAACCTCTTGTACTGCTATAGATTTACGCAGAAAATTAGAAATACGCCCGACAGGATTCGAACCTGTGACCTACGGATTAGAAATCCGTTGCTCTATCCAGCTGAGCTACGGGCGCAAAATCTAAGTTGTGGTAATATAAACACTTGTTGTGGTTGTTGTCAAGTCTCTTACGTGAAAAAACCATAAAAAAAGCCATTTGCGTCAGTCACTTTTGACGCATGCCAACATTTTATTGATAAGGATCAGGAGTTTCAAGCCAGTAATCAGTTGGTGGAAAAGGTTGACCTAAGTAATGCGCATGTTCCTGCATTTTTTTAATTGGTCAAAATTCCACCGATGCACCAAGTGTACAGCCCGCCAGTCTTCCAAGCAATGCGCCTTCCAGTTTGTTAAGATATATTTCTGTATTTATTTTTTCCCACAATCTTCGTGGCCCCGAAGATCTGAGTTCGCGTATTTCACTTAATTTATTAGGCTCTTTTTGGGCATTCTTTTTATCGATAGGTAGTTTTTTTAGATCAGCAATCGCTTTGCTGAGATATTTTTCGGCATCTTTGATAATAGATATAACACCTTTGGCACCACACTCATATTGAAACTGACTATAGGCTGTTATCTGTTCACAAAGAAATTCAAAATCCGGCATTTTTGGATACATATACTTTTGCCTTAAAAAACTAAATTAATGTTTTATGTACAATTTTGCACAGCAAAAAAGATGATAAAAGAATTTTCGACTGGCGAACGCGTTTCCATTTTTTTTAATAAGCGGCTACTAACATAATCCGGAAGTCAGCTTTACAGCTCCGAGAGTTGCTGGTTCAGTAGTTTCAGATGTCAGGAATTCACATTTTATTGTATTTTGTTTTAGCTGAAGCCAAAGGTTACTTTTTGCGCCGCAGGCATGTTTTGTCCTTCAATCCCTGAAACTTTTACCGGACAGCAGTGTACTCCTATCATTAATTATTATTTAATTCCCGCTTTTTTCTATAGCCTGTACATCATCGGCACATACTCTTTACACCGTTTCTCCGCGAAAATTTTCTTGAAACGGGCAAATCTCTGGACGCCACCTTCAAGCGGCACCTCGGCCCACTCGTTACCGATGAGAGGTTTGGCGTATTTAACGAAATCGTCAGTCACATCAAAACCGTCTTCTGTGATCCAGTCATTCGGCACTTCCCGTATAGAGTTCGCAATTACAGTTAACGCAACCTTGTCGTAATACGCTTGATAGGTTTCTCCGGATTTACGCTCAATGGTGGACATCCAGCCCGTTCCGTCCTTGAGAGCAATTTCAACGGCATGTCTTGCAACGAGAAAAGCTTCTTCTCGATCGACCTTGGAGGCAAGCGCCGACACCATACGCTGTTCAATTCCCCAAGCATTGCACAAAGCCGGTCCATATTTGGAAAGATTCTTTGAATTCAAATAGCTGGTCAAAAATAGGCCTTGTGTACGCCCGGAAACAGTAAGCCCGTCGGGATGCCCAAAGGCGTCTTTTCCACCGCAAGGTTCGAACTCCTGCCCGGCGTTCATAACAACAATACAACGACCGTGTTGTTTAAGCTTGTCGCTGACGATGTCGGCAATTTGCTCAATAGGAATTTTCTTTTCCGGCATCGCAACAAGCAAAGGCATTTCACGGTTTGGGTCTCCCAGTCGGACAGCGGCTGGAATGAAACCTGTACCGCGGCCCATTGCCTCCATGACGATGACGGGATTGTGCGTGCAGCAGCCGAGGCTTTCCTCATTGGCATTTTGGATTAGATAAGCCCAATGACGAGCGATTGAGCCATAACCGGGGGTATGGTCGCAGTATGTCATCTCCTGATCGCCCAGATCATTATCAACCGTTTTCGGAATTCCCACTACGGTAAGATCCAGATCTTTCTCTTTAGCTAATAAGGACACCTTATTGGCGGTATCCATAGAGTCATTGCCGCCATTGTAGAAAAAGTAGCCAATATTGTGAGCTTTTAGC
>MHXZ01000136.1 GCA_001825665.1 Planctomycetes bacterium GWF2_41_51
TCCTTGGTAAGGACGAGGTCACGGGTTCAAATCCCATCAGCAGCTAAGTTTACATTGTGACAGCTTGCAATCGGCAGTTGGCAAAAGGTTTAAAGCCGATGAGGCTTTTAAAATAATAAGAATATAAAAATTAATTAGCATAATACTTAACGTTGGAGGTTAGTACAATATGGCTAAAGCAGTATTTGAAAGAAAGAAACCGCACGTGAATGTCGGTACAATCGGACACGTTGACCACGGCAAGACGACTCTTACCGCGGCAATGACAAAGGTAATGGAACTCAAAGGATTCAGTAAATTCAAATCCTATGATGATATTGCCAAGGCATCAGAATCACAGGGCAGAAGAGACCCAACGAAGATTTTGACTATCTCCACCGCTCACGTTGAATACGAATCAGAGACCCGTCACTACGCACACGTTGACTGTCCGGGACACGCTGACTACGTAAAGAACATGATTACCGGAGCCGCCCAGATGGACGGAGCTATCCTGGTTGTAAGTGCTTACGATGGTCCTATGCCGCAGACAAGAGAGCACATCCTTCTTGCTCGTCAGGTAAACGTGCCGAAAATCGTAGTGTTCCTTAATAAGGTCGATCTTGTCGATGATCCAGAACTTCTGGAACTTGTTGAAATGGAAGTCAGAGACTTGCTCAACAAATATGACTTCCCAGGCGATGAAACGCCGATTATCAGAGGCTCTGCCAATACCGCTATGGCTGCTACAAAGATTGATGATCCTGCTTGTGCACCAATCGTTGCATTGGTCAAGGCTATGGACGAATACATTCCGATTCCAGAGCGTGAAATCGATAAGCCATTCCTTATGCCAATTGAAGACGTGTTCAGTATTAAAGGCCGTGGTACAGTAGGTACCGGTCGTATCGAACGCGGTATTGTAAAGGTCGGCGAAGAAATCGCAATTATCGGCTTGAACAAAGAGACCCGAAAATCAATCGTTACCGGCGTTGAGATGTTTAACAAAACTCTTGACCAGGGACAGGCAGGCGATAACGTCGGATTGCTGATGAGAGGCGTTGAAAAGGACGAACTCGAACGCGGCCAGGTTGTTGCTGCTCCGGGTTCTATTACACCGCACACTCACTTCGAAGCAGAAGTTTACGTATTGACGAAAGAAGAAGGCGGCCGTCACTCACCGTTCTTCGCAGGATATAAACCACAGTTCTATTTCAGAACAACAGACGTAACCGGCGCGGTAAAGGCAATCAAGAGCCGTGAAGGTAAACCTGCTGAAATGTGTATGCCGGGCGACAACATTGCGATGGAAGTAGAAATTATATCTCCAATCGCCATGGAAGAGGGCCTGAGGTTTGCTATCCGTGAAGGCGGCAGAACGGTAGGCGCAGGCGTCGTCGTAAAGGTTATTAAATAAGAAATGAAACAAACGGCAGTATCAGAAAAATGGTACTGCCGTTTATATAATAAAGCAGAGTAAACATGGCCAAATCTAAAAAAAGAGAATATGCATGGCTCGAGTGCAAGGAATGCGGACAACGTAATTACCGAACGGAAATAAACGTTGCACAGGGAACCCCGAAACTCGAATTGACGAAGTTCTGCAAACACGAGCGGAAAAGAACTGTTCACAAGTTAAGACGTAAGTAATTGGCTTTACCCGCCGAATTGTTGGCGGTCGGGACAATTTCAAGACGAAGTTAGGCCAGTAGCTCAATTGGCAGAGCGGCGGTCTCCAAAACCGCAGGTTAGGGGTTCGATTCCTCTCTGGCCTGCTATTCGAAGCCGCTAAAGGCGCGATTAAGGAAATTAGATCGAATTCGGATTCGAGGTTTTTAATGTTTAAAAAATATAAATGGGGTCAGGGTAAGGATACCAGGCTTTACAGTGCGATAGCAATAGCTCTGATTGCGGCGATAGGCTGCTGGAGACTTTATGATAAGCTCCATGCATCACTTGATTTAACACAGACACTTGGATTGTGGCTTAGTGTTACAGTACCGCTCGGAGTTTTTGCGATTATCGCGGTTTTTCTTTATTGGCTGGTAAACAGGCCGAGTGTTGCTGATTTTCTTATTTCAGCAGAAGGTGAACTGAAAAAAGTCAGTTTCAGCTCGAGAAGAGAAATCGCAGTATCGACCTTTGTGGTTATTGTGGTTGTAATAGCAATGACAGCACTGCTCGGTGCGGCTGATTTTGTTTTTGATCTGATATTCACATACGGTTTAAAAATATAATTTTCTACCCCAGATGGGGAGATAATAAACCGTCCGCTGGGCTTGAAGCTGTGGTGGACAAATCTGGATGTAAATTATGCGTTGGTATGTATTAAGAGTTGCCTCCAATAGAGAGGAACAAGTTAGAGAAGCGCTTGTGCGTAAGGTTACGCTTGAGGGCCTGGAAAATGATATAGGCAGAGTTGTTGTGCCTGTCGAACAGGTAAAGCGTATTCGCGGCGGAAAACAGAAGGTGCAGAAGCGCAAACTTTATCCTGGCTATGTATTTATGGAAATTGAGCCTGATGCCAACGGTAAAATCAGCGAAAAAGCATGGTTTCTTATTAAAGAGACAATGGGTGTCGGCGACTTTGTTGGAACTGAGGGATTGCCTGTTCCGATGAGCGATACAGATGTTGCCAAGATGCTCAGCGAAGTAGAAAAGGTCAGCGAGCAGACTGCGGCAAATATCAAAGTCGATTTTGCAAAGGGCGATGTAGTGAAAATACGCGAAGGCGCTTTCGAAAACTTCGAAGGTGCTGTCGATTCAATCGATACAGAACGCGGCGTAGTACGGGTAATAGTAACAATCTTCGGAAGAAGCACTCCGCTTGATATAGAGTATTGGCAAATAGAAAAAGTTTAAAACTTAAGACTATAAGTTCAAAGGTAAAAAATGGCAAAACAGATTACAGGAAAGATTAAATTACAGGCTCCGGGCGGCTCGGCGACACCTGCACCGCCAATTGGTCCGGCACTTGGCCAGCATGGCGTAAATATCGGACAGTTTGTTCAGCAGTTCAATGCAAGAACGAAGGAACTTAACGGAATGACAGTTCCGGTTGAAATAACAGTATATGCCGACAGGACATTCGAATTTATAGTGAAAAGTCCGCCTGCTGCGGTTCTACTTAAAGATGCAGCACAGGTTGCCAAAGGCAGCGGAACTCCGAATAAGGAAAAAATCGGCAAAGTAACGAAAGACCAGGTCAAGAAAATCGCTGAAAGAAAATTCGAAGACCTGAATGCTTTTGATATCGACCATGCGTGCAGAATCATAGAAGGTACTGCAAGAAGTATGGGAATTGAAATAGAAAAGTAATTTAAAATTTTATATTTTAAATTTTAAAAATAAATAGAAATGCTTACCACGGCGAAAAACAGTGGGAGCGAAATTAAAACCTCCCGTCTTTGACGGGTAAAATTTTGCGGAGAACCAAAAATGAAAGTCAGAAGAAGCAAACGTTACAAGGCGTCGGCAAAGGAATGGTCGCAAGCACCACTCAAATTGGCCGATGCGGTTAAAAAACTCAAGACCTACACCCCGACTAAATTCGACCAGAGCATCGATTGCGTAGTTCAGCTTGGAATCGATACAAAACAGGCCGACCAGCTTATCAGAGGCGCCGTTTCACTTCCTCATGGAATAGGTAAAAGTAAGAAAGTAGTAGCATTTTGCGAAGATTCCGATGTTGAAGGGGCGAAAAAAGCCGGTGCAATTGAAGCTGGAAATGACGAGCTTATTCAGAAAATAATGGGCGGATGGTTGGATTTCGATGTTGCCGTGGCTTCGCCAAAAGTTATGGGCAAGGCCGGCAAACTCGGTAAGGTTTTAGGACCGCAGGGAAAGATGCCGTCACCCAAAAATGGTACAGTAACAGCAGATGTTATCACGGCTGTTAGAGAATTTGCGGCTGGAAAAACAGATTTCAAGAACGATACAGGCGGGAACGTTCATACGATAGTTGGCAGATACAGCTTTGAAGAGAGCAAACTTGTCGAGAATATTCAGTCGTTTATGAATGTGATAAGAAGGATGAGACCTGTGTCAGCTAAAGGAACTTATATTAAAAAAGTTGCTATTAGTGCGACAATGAGTCCTTCTGTTATCGTGGATGTTTCCGAGTTTAATCTATAATTCAAAGGTGAAATATGAGTAAGCAAGTAAAACAGCTGTTAACAAATGAACTTCAAAGCAAGTTTGACGGTATAAAGGAATTCTTAGTTCTTGATATAACAGGTATCGATGGAATAGCCAACAATCAATTGCGTGAGAAACTTCGTGAAAAGAAAGTAAAAATCACTATGGTTCGCAACGCAATGATGCGGCATGCAATGAAATCATTGAATATGACCGCGGCGATGGACCTGTTTGTAGCCGGTTCCTGCACAGTTGCTTCCGGAGGAGACAGCATAGTCGATTTAGCTAAAGAACTCGACGCGATCTCAAAAGCAATACCAATCAAGTTCAAGGGTGCATACATAGAAGGAACAGCTCTTGACGAAAAAGCGGCCAAGGGCCTTGTAAATATGAAAAGCAGAGCCGAACTGCAGGGCGATGTCATTATGCTGGCAAATTCACCGGCAAAAAGACTGGCTTCTGCAATCGGTGCGCCTGCAGGGATTATCGCAGGCTGCATAAAGACATTGGCAGACAAGGAAGAAACAGCTGCAGCAGCGGCTTAAAAAGTTTATAAATTGCTATATGTGAGTGTCCTTCAGGGGTTAAACGCGGCGGCGTAGCTGCGGCAGGCACAAAGCGGTAGAAATAGGAGTAATTAAAAATGGCAGACGAAACAAAACAGTGGAGTCCTGAAATAACACAACTGGGCGACGCAATCGTAAAACTGACACTTATGCAGGCAAAAGAACTGGGCGATTACCTGAAAGAAGTACATGGAATCGAACCGGCAGCGGGCGGTGCAGTTATGATGGCAGGGCCAGCGGCGGGACCAGCAGCAGCAGCTGAAGAAAAGACAACATTCGATGTTATCCTGAAATCAGCCGGCGATAAGAAAATCCAGGTTATCAAAGAAGTACGCGCACTGACAGGTCTGGGTCTCAAAGAAGCAAAAGACCTTGTTGAAGGCGCACCAAAGGCAGTTAAAGAAGGCATCAGCAAAGATGAAGCCGAAGCAGCAAGAAAACAGATTGAAGCAGCCGGCGGCATTGTAGAGATTAAATAAGCAGTGAAAATCAGAAGCGCCCGGTAATATGCCGGGCGCTCTGAAAAAAAATAGGTGAAGGAAAATTGAAAAACGAGAATTGCAGGTTGAAGATTTATAGAATCAACAGGGGGTTGAGCTCTAAATTTTCAATCTTCAATTTTTTATTTTTGGTTTAATTTACGGGAGTCTGTAAATGGGTATAAAAACAATTCGCGATTTTGGTAAGACGCAGGATGCTATTGAAGTTCCAAATCTTATCGAAGTTCAGCGGGCAAGTTATGAGAGATTTCTTCAGGCTGATCTAAATTATCAGCGACGAAAGCTGATTGGGTTGGAAGCTCTGTTTCAAGAGATATTCCCAATCGAAAGCTATGACAAGACAATGAGTCTTGAATACGTCGGCTATGAATTAGATAAGCCTCGCTACAGCCCGAACGAATGCAGGGAATTGAGGCTTACATACGGCTATCCATTGAAGATACGCTGCAGATTGAAACGCAAAGACGCAGGAGAAATCGCAGAACAGGTTGTATATCTGGCTGAAATTCCTGTAATGATCGGCGGCGGCGAATTCATTATTAACGGTGCTGAAAGAGTTATCGTAAATCAGCTTCACCGTTCACCCGGCGTTGATTTCCTTATCGAAAGCAAAGAAGGCGACAGAGTACTGCACGGCGGAAGAATTATTCCCGAACGCGGAAGTTGGATTGAAATATCAGTTACACGAAAAGACGTCCTAATTGTTCGTATCGACCAATCGAGCAAAATACCTGCTACGATGTTCCTGCGAGCAATGAGTGAGGATTACAGCAAAATAGATGCGATTTTACGGCTGTTTTACGAAACTAAAACTGTTGCTGTCGATAAACTCGACCCGCTCATGTGGGCAGTCGGACCTGTTGTTGATACCGAATCAGGCGAAATCATCGTCGAAGGCGGAACACAAATCGGCGACAGAATCGGGCAAATTGAAAGAAGCTCGATAAAGAAACTCGAAGTAATAGCAAAAGCGGCAGATCCACTTGTATTGAATACTCTTGCTGAAGATGATTGCGAAAGCCACGAAGAAGCATTGCTGAAACTTTACGCAAGGCTCAGGCCGGGCAATCCCCCGAATGTCGAAAAAGCAAAGACGCTGTTTAAAGAAAAATTCTATGACAGCGACCGTTATAGACTCGGCAGGGTAGGCAGATTCAGACTTAACCGCAAGTTTAAACAAAATGTTGACGAAAATGAAATGACGCTAAAGCCGGATGATTTCCTCAATACAATGAGATATATCATCGGTTTGCGGAATAGCCAGGGTGTTATCGATGATATCGACCACCTGGGCAATAGAAGACTTCGTACGATTGACGAATTGGCGGCAGATGAGATTCGCAAAGGTTTACTGAAGTTGCGCAGAACGGTTCAGGAAAGAATGAGTATGAAAGAACCCGGACAGATTGAGCGCATAGCCGACCTTGTCAATTCCAAGAGTGTATCGAGCAGTATCGAATACTTCTTCGGCAGAGGCGAATTGAGTCAGGTTGTAGACCAGACAAATGCCTTGAGCCAGCTAACGCATGAAAGAAGATTGTCAGCGTTGGGACCGGGAGGCTTGAATCGTAAGCGTGCGGGCTTCGAAGTTCGCGACGTTCATATCAGCCATTACGGCAGAATATGTCCGATTGAAACACCTGAAGGCACGAATATCGGTCTTATCGCGTCATTGGCAATTTATTCGAAGATTGATGAATACGGTTTCCTTCTGACCCCATACCGCAAAGCAGAAAAAGGAAAGCTTACAGGTGAGATAGTATACCTGCGGGCAGATGAAGAAATGGAAGTGACTTTTGCTCCGCCAAGCGCGATTGACGGCCATTCAGAAAAACTTCAGAATGGTGTCGTACTTGCTTTGAAGTATGGAGAATTGTCTCAAATTGACAGTAAAGAAATAAATTACGTTGATGTATCGAGCAGGCAAATCGTCGGTGTATCGGCGGCATTGATACCGTTCCTCGAACATGATGATGCTAACAGAGCGTTGATGGGTTCGAACATGATGAGGCAGGCGGTACCATTGCTGATGACAGAGCCGCCGCTGGTTCGTACCGGAATGGAAGAGCACGTAGCGGCCAACTCAAGCATGGTTGTTCGCGCTCGTACAGCAGGCACTATTACCGCAGTTGATGCTAAAAAGATTGTCATCAACGATACAGATATTTATGAACTTGAGAAATTTGTCGGATTGAACGAAAGAACCTGTTTGAATCAGATACCTCTGGTATCACTCGGACAGAAAGTAAAGAAAAATGAAATAATCGCAGACGGCGGCGGAAGCGGCAAAGGCGTTCTTGCTTTGGGCAAAAATGTACTTGCGGCGTTTATGACGTTCGACGGATTCAACTTTGAGGACGCTATTTTAATCAGCGAAAAGCTGGTACGAGATGACGTTTTCACAAGCATACATATTGATGAGTTCAGCGTTGAAGTACGTGAAACGAAATTGGGACGTGAAGAGTTCACACGTGATATTCCGAATGTCGGCGAAAAGGCACTTAGAAATCTTGATGAAAGCGGAGTAGTCCGCGAAGGCACACGCGTTGACGCAGGCGATATTCTCGTAGGTAAAGTTTCGCCAAAGAGCAAAACCGAACTTACACCTGAAGAAAAACTTCTGCACGCGATATTCGGTAGGGCCGGCGAAGATGTAAAGAATGATTCACTGGAACTTCCGAGCGGTTATAACGGCATTATAATCAAGACAAGCAGGTTTACCCGCAAAGGCGCCGGCAGCGATGAAATGAAAAAGCTGCAAAAGCAGAAAATGAAAGATTATGAGACAAAGATGAAAGAGCATCAGTCTCTTGTCTTCAAGCAGATGATCGCGGAGATTAGCGAAAAAGTCGAAGATGTATCGATGATTGATCCGACAACAAGGCAGAAAGTCGGAGCAAGCGAAGATATGGAAGTTATCTTCGAACAGATTCAGAACTTCGATGTTGCATGGTGTAAACCAGCCTCGGCAAGACCTGCGGCGCAGCAAATTATAGATAAATATATGCCGAGGATTAAAGATCTTGCAGAAGAGATAAAGATTAAACTCGAGCGTATGAAACACGGTGACGAGCTTCCGAGCGGCGTTCTTGAAATGGTAAAAATATATGTTGCTACAAAACGCACTCTGAGTATCGGCGATAAGATGGCGGGACGTCACGGAAATAAAGGCGTTATCGCAAGAATAATGCCTGTGGAAGATATGCCGTTCCTCCCGGACGGGACACCTATAGATATTTGTCTTAATCCGCTGGGCGTGCCGAGCAGAATGAACGTTGGTCAGATTCTTGAAACCCATCTTGGCTGGGCCGCAAAAGTGCTTGGTTTCGATGGCGTGACTCCGGTGTTTGCCGGTGCGACAGAAGATGAAATCAGACAGGTTTTGGTTGATTCCAATGAGCATGTAAAAAATCGAACCAAAGAACTTGTTTCCAAGAAGAAAGCTCCGCCTGCCGATGAGATATTTGCTCAAATCGATGAAGATATGAAAGCAAGGCTTTATGACGGAAGAACAGGTGAGCCTTTCGAACAGACTGCGACTGTCGGATATATATATATGATGAAACTGCATCACCTCGTAGATGACAAGATTCATGCACGTTCGACAGGTCCATACAGCCTTATTACTCAACAGCCTCTTGGCGGAAAAGCCAGAACAGGCGGCCAGAGATTCGGCGAAATGGAAGTCTGGGCGCTGGAAGCTTACGGCGCTGCTTATACATTACAGGAACTGCTTACAGTCAAGAGCGACGACATCGAAGGCAGAACGAAAATTTATGAATCAATGGTAAAAGGTAAAAATACTCTCGAGGCCGGCACACCCATCTCATTCGATGTTCTGTGCAGTGAAATTCGCGGTCTCGGTTTGAATATACAGTTAGAAAAGAAACAGATAGGCAATAAAGGCCTCTAATAGTCAGGAGTAAGCTTAAATGGCTGAAAGTATTTATGACAAAATAAATGATTACGGTTCGGTAAAGATAAGTCTTGCCAGTCCGAATGATATTCGGAGTTGGTCTTTTGGTGAAGTACGCAAGCCTGAGACAATCAATTATCGAACATACCGGCCGGAAAAAGACGGACTTTTCTGCGAAAGAATATTCGGACCCGAAAGGGACTGGGAATGTTCATGCGGAAAGTACAAAGGCACGAAGTTCAAAGGCATTATCTGCGACAGATGCGGTGTAAAAGTAACGCACAGCAGAGTCCGCAGAAAACGTATGGGACATATCAACCTTGCTGCGCCGGTAGTGCATATATGGTTCTTCAAAGCCATGCCTTCAAGATTAGGCTCACTGCTGGCGATGAAGACAGTTGATCTTGAAAAGGTTATATACTTCCAGGATTATCTGGTAACCGATCCCGGACAAAGCCCGCTGAAATACAGGCAGCTTTTGAACGAAGAAGAATATCGTGAAGCTGTTGCCAAGTACGGCAACTCATTCAAAGCTACTATGGGCGCTGAAGCTGTCAGGGATCTCCTGACAACTTTGAATCTTGATCAATTGAGCGGCGATTTGAAAGTCGGAATGAGCAAGACCAGCAGCAAACAAAAAATCAAAGACCTTACAAAAAGGCTTAAAACGGTTAATGCGATTAAAGGCAGTCCGAACAAAGCTGAATGGATGGTGCTGGATGTAGTGCCTGTGATACCGCCGGATTTGCGGCCGTTGGTTATGCTTGAAAGCGGAAATTTCGCGACAAGCGATTTGAACGATTTATACCGAAGAATTATCAATAGAAATAACAGACTTAAAAAACTGATGGATCTCAATGCTCCTGAAGTTATTATCCGCAATGAAAAGCGAATGCTCCAGCAGGCTGTCGATGCACTGTTCGATAACGGCAGATGCAGAAGACCTGTGTTGGGCAGCAATAACAGACCGCTGAAAAGTTTGACGGATATGATAAAAGGCAAGCAGGGAAGATTCCGTGAAAACCTGCTCGGCAAACGTGTCGATTATTCAGCACGTTCGGTTATCGTTGTTGGTCCGCACCTTAAATTACATCAATGCGGTCTGCCGAAGAAAATTGCTTTGGAATTATTCCAGCCGTTTATCATTCGTGAACTGAAAGACAGGGGGTTCGCTGATACAATCAAGAGCGCTAAGAGAATGCTCGAAAGACGCGATGAGCAGGTATGGGATATTCTTGAAAAGGTAATTCATCAGCATCCTGTATTGCTTAACCGTGCACCAACTCTGCATAGAATGGGTATTCAGGCGTTCGAGCCGGTGCTTGTCGAAGGTAATGCCATTATGCTTCATCCGCTTGTATGTAAAGGATTCAATGCGGACTTCGACGGTGACCAGATGGCTGTTCACCTTCCATTAAGCGTTGAGGCACAAGTAGAAGCTCACACGCTGATAATGGCGACCAATAACGTATTTTCACCAGCGAACGGTTCACCAATGGTTGGACCTTCACAGGATATCGTTCTTGGTAATTATTATATTACAGTTGCAAGACAAGATGAAAAAGGCGCAGGAATATGCTGCTCATCTCCGGCTGAAGCGATTACTGCTTATGAACTGGGAAAGGCAAGTATTCATGCGATATTAAAAGTTGCAATTCCAAAAGGCAAAAAGGTCGTTACCGAAAGCGGAACTATAGAAAGCAAAGGGGTAATCGAGACTACGCCGGGCAGATGTATTTTTAATGAAGTTCTGCCGGGCGAGATGGCATTTTATAATGTTTTGATGACGCAGAGAATGCTTAAAAAAGTTATCAACGACTGTTTCGCGGTAACATTGGGTAAATATAGCCTTGACCTTTTGGATAACTTAAAAGAACTCGGTTTCAAATATGCTACACTTGCGGGATTAAGCTTTGGTCTGACGGACCTGAGAATTCCGCCGGAAAAACAGGGCATTATTGATAAAACGCAAAAGGTTGTAGATCGAATTCATAAAAACTTTAATGACGGTGTATTGACCGAAGGCGAAAGATATAACCAGGTAATTGATGCCTGGACTCATGCCCGTGTCGCTGTAACAAACGCGATGATGCAGGGTATGAAAAATGACACACGTAACGGCAAAGCTTATCTTAACCCGATTTACCTGATGAGTGATTCGGGTGCGAGAGGCAGTGTTGACCAGATTCAGCAGCTTGCCGGTATGCGTGCATTGATGGCTAAGCCGAGCGGTGAGATTATTGAAACTCCAATCAAATCCAACTTCCGTGAAGGTCTTAACGTGCTGGAATATTTCAGTTCGACTCACGGTGCAAGAAAAGGTTTGGCAGATACAGCTTTGAAGACTGCTGACTCAGGTTATCTGACAAGGAAGCTTGCCGATGTCGCGCAGAACGTAATCGTTAATGAAATAGATTGCGGTACGCTTCAGGGCATAACCAAAAGCGCATTGTACAAGGGCGAACAGGTTGAAGTTCCTTTGAAAGAGCTGATTGTGGGCAGAACGGCACGTGATAATGTCCGTAATCCGATAACAGACGAAATGATAGTTAGAGAAAATGAAGTTATAACCCCGACAGCGGCAGATAAGATTGAAGCCCTCGGATTAGAATCGATTCGTGTACGAAGTTCCCTGACCTGTGATAGTGCACTGGGCATTTGTGCCAAGTGTTACGGCTGGGATTTGGGAAAATCCAGACTCGTCGAAGAAGGTATGGCAGTGGGTATCATTGCCGCTCAATCAATTGGTGAGCCTGGTACACAGTTAACAATGCGTACGTTCCATACAGGCGGTGTCGCATCGCGTGCAATTCTGGAAAATGACCAGAAATCACCGAGAGACGGCTTTGTACAATATCGCGATTTGAATGTTGTTAAAATCAAATCCGAAGACGGCAGCGAACAATTTATAGCCCTTAAACGAAACGGTGAAATGGCACTGGTCGATGAAAAGGGAAGGGAATATGATAAGTTCAAAGTACCTTATGGTGCTATAATTGACGCACAAGACGGTCAAGAAGTCAAAGCAAGGGAAAAATTGTTTAGTTGGGATCCGCACAGAGTTCCAATTCTGGCTGAAATCGGCGGTATTATTCGCTTTGTCGATATTATCGAAGGCGAAACAATGCAGGTCGAAGAAGAACGTAAAGGCCAGAAAGGTAAGCCTGTTGTTATCGAACATAAAGGCGATAAACATCCGCAGGTCATTATTGAAGATGAAAGCGGAAAAATTCTCGACGTTCACTATTTGCCGGCTAAGGCAAGAATTGAAGTTATCGAAGGCCAGAAAGTTCAGGCCGGTCAGCTTCTTGCAAGACAGCCTCGCGGTCAGGCCGGTACACAGGACATCACCGGCGGTCTGCCTCGTGTAACTGAAATTTTCGAAGCCAGAAAGCCGAAAGAACCGGCAGCTATGGCGGAAATCAGCGGACGTATCGAACTCAAAAGTGACAAACGCCGCGGTAAAATGACAATCACTATCCGCAGCGAAAAAATGGAAAAAGAGCATCACGTTCCAAGAGATAGACACTTGAACGTTCATACAGGCGATATGGTGGAAGCGGGCGATCCGTTGACAGATGGTCCTCTTGTTCCGCATGATATCCTGAGAATTAAGGGTGAAGAAGCCCTTCAGAGATATCTGCTTGCGGAAGTTCAAAACGTTTATCGTTCGCAGAATGTAACTATCAACGATAAACATATTGAAGTGATAGTATCGCAGATGCTGCAAAAGGTAGAAATCGACACGGTCGGCGACAGTAATTTCCTGCCCGGTGATATTATACCTAAACATACTTTCCGGAAGTCTAACGAAGAACTGGCACAGAGTTTAAAAATTTCCGATGCCGGCGAAACAGACCTTGTGGTAAACCAGGTTTATACAAAAGCTCAGATTGAACAGGCCAACGAAAAAGTTGAAAAACTCGGCGGAAATATTGCCAAAGGCAAGAAACCGCGTCCGGCGACTGCTAAAACTCTGCTTATGGGTATAACCAAGGCATCACTGCAATCGGAAAGCTTTATCTCAGCAGCAAGTTTCCAGGAGACGACTAAGGTCTTGACGGAAGCTGCTTTGGGTGGTAAAGTAGACGAATTGCTCGGTTTGAAGGAAAATGTGATACTGGGACATTTGATTCCGGCAGGCACAGCGTTCAGGCCGCACCTTGAGATGAGGGTTAAACATCTTGCCAAGGCTCCGTTGCCGAAGGAACTGGCAGAGCTTAAGGAAACGCACGAAGCAGAAGCTCAGGCCGAAGCAGCGGCAAGGGCAGCATTGGGACTTGAGTAACTTAAAAGTTAAAACTAAAAACCCGGAACTTTGGTTTTGGGTTTTGGGTTTTGGTTTTAAACTTTGAATTTTAAATTTTATAAGGAAAAATATGCCAACGATCAATCAGTTAGTAAAGAAAGGCAGAGGCCATAAGGGCAAGAAACGCGTGTCCGATATATCCGGTTCGCCGCAAAAACGCGGAGTGTGCCTGATAGTCAGAACCCAAACGCCCAAGAAACCAAACTCTGCATTAAGAAAAATCGCACGTGTCCGCTTGACTAACGGCAAAGAAGTGACTGCCTACATTCCGGGTATTGACCACAATCTTCAGGAACACAGTACTGTGCTTATCAGAGGCGGAAGAGTCAGAGATTTGCCCGGTGTTCGTTATCATATAGTTCGCGGGACACTCGATTCGGCAGGCGTTGCCAATAGAAAACGCGGCCGAAGTAAATATGGAGCAAAGAAAGGTTAATCTATGGCAAAAAAGTTTACAGCTTCCGTAAAGCAATTAAAACCGGATGCTAAGTTTAATAGCAGGCTGGTATCCAAGTTCATTAATTCAATGATGTGGCAGGGGAAAAAATCTGTTTCAACGCAGATTTTCTATGACGCAATGGATATCGTTTCCGGTAAAGTAAAAGACGTTGCGCCTCTTGAGATTTTCGAAACAGCGATAAATAATGTAAAGCCTCACCTTGAAGTTCGTTCCAAACGTGTCGGCGGTGCAAGCTACCAGGTGCCGATGCCTGTTAATCCGAAGCGTCAGCAGTCTCTTGCATTCCGCTGGATACTTGCTTCAGCCAGAAGCAAAAAAGGCAGAGCGATGCACGAAAGACTTGCATCAGAGCTGTTGGATGCCTTCAATAAACAGGGCGGCGCGATAACAACGCGTGAGAATATCCATAAAATGGCCGAAGCAAATAAAGCTTTCGCTCATTTTGCCTGGTAAATAACGTAAACAAAAATATGCCACGTTGGACTTTTTTGAAATTTCACCGTGGCATTTCTCTTTACGTAGCGTATTAAACATCTTTAAAGTGAAGAAAACATAAGATACACTTCATTGGAATTTTATTTAAAAGAAAAATTATGCCGGAATCATTAGCAAAAATCAGAAATATCGGAGTAATGGCACACATCGATGCAGGTAAGACTACCTTCAGCGAACGAGTTCTATTCTACACAGGTAAAACCTATAAAATGGGTGAAGTGCACGAAGGCACTGCAGTAATGGACTATCTCGAAGAAGAACAGCAGCGCGGCATCACAATCACAAGCGCAGCTACGACATGTCCATGGAAAAAATGGGTCTTCCATCTTATCGATACACCCGGTCACGTGGATTTCACGGCCGAAGTTGAAAGGTCTCTTCGCGTTCTCGACGGTGCTATTGCAGTGTTCGATGCATCAGAAGGCGTACAGGCACAGAGTGAAACAGTGTGGCGCCAGGGACAAAAATATAATTTGCCGTGTTTATGCTTCATCAATAAGATGGACAAAATTGGCGCAGATTTTGAAATGAGCATAAATAGTATCCGCGATAAACTTGGAGCACATCCTGTCTGCCTGCAAATACCTATCGGGGCCGACTCGACTTTCGAAGGCTTGATAGAACTTATCACTATGAAAGCGGTTTACTTTAAAACTGAAAAACTCGGTGCAAGCATTGAGGAACAAGAAATACCGGATGATTTAAAAGAATCTGCTGAAAAATGGCGGCACGATATGCTTGAGCATTTGGCGGAGTTCGATGAACAGCTTATGGAAAAATATGTTCATAATGACCCCGTCGAAGAGGAATTAATTCATAAAGCAATCAGAAAAGGTACTATCGCAAACAAACTGCATCCGGTATTTGTAGGCTCAGCATTGAGATATATCGGAATACAGAGAGCACTTGACGGAGTAGGAAGGTATCTTCCTTCACCGCTGGATAGGCCGGAGATAGTCGCACATGTGCCGGGAGATGAAACTGAAAAAATCAGTGTTAAATGCGACACGAAAAAAAGTTTTGTCGGATTGGCTTTTAAAATTATAGCCGATAAGCATGGCGATTTAACTTTCATCAGAATTTATCAGGGTACGTTAAAGAGCGGCGTAAGAGTTCTTAATGCAACTCGCAACCAAAAGGAAAACATAACCAGGTTGTTTAAAATGCACGCGGGCAGCAGAGACATCGTTGAAAGCGCAAAAGCAGGCGATATCGTTGCCTGTGTTGGTTTAAAAGATACCCTCACCGGCGATACCCTCTGTGACACTAAACATCCTGTAATGCTTGAAAATATAAAATTCCCGGAAGCGGTTATGAGTATGTCTATCGAGCCTAACAGCGCTTCCGATAGAGATAAACTGCCGCAGGGACTTGCGGCGCTTAGAAAGGAAGATCCGACTTTCCAATATAAATTTGACCCCGAAACAGGTCAAACGATTATCAGGGGAATGGGTGAACTGCATTTGGAAATCCTCCAGCATCGACTTACAAGGGATATGAAGATTAATGTAAAAGTCGGCAGACCGAAAGTTGCTTATAGGGAGGCAATCACCCGTAAAGTTGAGCAGGAATCGAAATTTGTTCGTCAGACAGGCGGACGCGGTCAATATGGCCATGTAGTCATAACATTAGAACCGCTGTTTGATGAATCAGGCAGTTACCAGAAACAAGTAGAATTTGAAAATAAAATTATTGGCGGGGCGATACCGCGAGAATATATACCTGCAGTTGAAAGCGGCTCAAAAGACGCTCTTACCAGCGGCGAACTTGCCGGTTATCCGGTAGTAGGAGCCAAAGTTACATTAATAGACGGCTCTTTCCACACAGTCGATTCGTCGGAATTGGCTTTTGAGCAGGCTGCAATAATAGCTGTTCGTGAGGCACTTAAAAAGGCAGGGCCTATTTTACTTGAACCAATTATGAAATTAGAAGTAACAATACCTGATTCCGAGTATGGAATTGTACAGGGAAATATCATAAGCAAAAGAGGTATAATTACTGACAGCCGAATTCACGGACAGTTAAGGACCATAGATGCTAATGTGCCGCTATCTGAGATGTTTGGCTATTCAAGCGAATTACGCAGCGTAACCAGCGGTAGAGGCACTTTTGTGATGGAGCCGCTGACATACGAAAAGGTGCCGGAACAAATTTCAGAAAAAATTTTAGCAGGGTATTGACGGATTATAAAAGTTCTGGTATAACTTCCCATTCCTTAGCCGCGGCGAGCGTCCCGGAAAAACAGGATGCGTTTCGAGTTGGGCTGATAATCAATGGTGTATAGCTGTTGGTACGACACATATCAGAGAAACTGCTGACGATTAAACGGCTCTAATGGCGGTTTAACCGCAAAAAGACTTAAATAGTCTTGAATTTATGGTATAAAGTATGCGATTTGAAGAAAAAATCGCTTTTTTCGGTATTATTATAGTTGATTTTATAAAAAGATACGGTATCCTTTTATGTTTTCACCTCTGGCGCCGTTCAGAGGAAACGAGTTTTGTAGCATAGGATATTATTTTATATGGCAGTTGAAACAGAAAGAATCAGAATAAGAATGGAAGCGTACGACCCGCGTGCGCTGGATACTTCTGCTAAAGAAATAGTAGAGCAGGCACGAAGGACCAATGCCCGTGTAAGCGGACCGATTCCGCTCCCGACACGGATTGAAAGGTACACTGTTCTAAGAAGTCCGCACGTTGATAAGAAAAGTCGAGAACAGTTTGAGATGCGCACACACAAGCGGTTGATTGACATATATGAAGCAAACGCAAGGACAGTGGAAGCTCTTAATCGTCTTGTCGTACCGGCTGGTGTGTTTGTAAAGATTAAGGCATAAATAATTATAGATACAAAAAACGTAAAGGAAGTAAACTTTACGTTTTTCTTTTTAAAAGCAAAAAGGTTTTTTAACTATGATGCTTATTGGTAAAAAAGTAGGAATGACACAGATATATGATGAAACTGGCAAGATATTGCCGGTTACAGTCATATTGGCGGGCCCCTGCACCGTTATGCAGGTAAAGACTGTAGAAACTGATGGCTATAATGCTGTTCAGATTGGCTTTGATGATGTTAAAGCTTCACGTCTGATCAAAGCCGAAGAAGGCCATGCTAAAAAAGTCAATGCGTCAGCTAAAAGATGTGTCCGTGAAGATAAATTCGACGGAAAAGAAGCTCCCTATCAAGCCGGCGATACAGTTACGGTGGAAGCTTTTGCTGAAGTTAAATATGTCGATGTGACAGGCACAAGCAAAGGCAAAGGATTCGCGGGCGGTATGAAACGCCACGGATTCGGCGGTATGCCTGCGAGCCATGGAACTGAGAGAAAGCACCGTTCTCCGGGCTCGATAGCTGGTCATGCGGCTAATAGAGGCTGGGGCGGTAAGCCTGCAAAAGGCAAAAGAATGGCCGGTCATATGGGGGATGTAAAAGTCACAAGCAAAAATCATGCACTCGTTAGTGTCGATGCTGAAAAGAATATAATAGTCGTAAAAGGCGCAGTACCCGGACCAGCGGGCGGATACGTCATCGTCAAACAGAGTAAGGGAAAGAAATAATTTTAAATTCAGACTTATGATTACTATACAAGTACAAAACAGAGATGGTAAGGAAATCGAGAGCCTCAAAGTTGATGAAGCGATTTTTGGCGGACACATAAGATATGCACTGCTTAAGCAGGCTATAGTAATGTATAACGCCAATAAACGTCATGGAACCGCTGCGACAAAAAGCAGAGGAATGGTTGAAGGTTCTACGAGAAAAATATATCGCCAGAAAGGCACTGGAAACGCTCGTGCGGGTACCGTCAGGACAAATATCCGCAGAGGCGGCGGTGTCGCTTTTGCCAAGTCGGTAAGAGATTTCGGGAAAGATATGCCCAGAAAACAAAGGCAGCTCGCAAGAGATTCAGCTATTCTCGCGAAACTCAAGGTTGGCAATATAGTAGTGATTGACGAATTAAAATTCGACAAACCAAAGACCAGAGATTTTGTAAAGGTTCTGGGAAATTTAAAGATCGACAGAAGCTGTCTCGTAACAATCGGCCAGCCTGATGATAATATTTATAAATCTGCCAGAAATGTACCAGGTATCGCAATTATGAAGTACACCGACCTGAACGCAGGAGATATCTGTAACAGACAAAAAATGCTGTTCACTAAAGAAGCGTTTATGGGTTTGATTGAAAAGGATAAGAATATTAGTTAACTCCGCCTCAAGCGGCACGGCTAAACGGATAAAAATATGGACGATCATGAAATAGTAGTAAGACCGTTGATAACTGAGCAGAGCACGCATCTGGCTAACACAAAGAATGCCTATGCTTTCGAAGTGAATCCAAAAGCGAATAAACCTCAGATTAAAGCCGCAGTTGAGCGGTTGTATGAAGTAAAAGTTAAAGAAGTCCGCACAGCCAATCGCATTGGCAAAAAACGCCGCAGAGGCAGATTTTACGGACAAAAATCCGATTGGAAAAAAGCAGTCGTTGTGCTGGATGAGCAGTATCATATAGATTTATTCTAATTAACGAAAAAGAGTAAAAACATGGGTATAAGAATATACAGACCAACATCGAACGGACGCCGAAACGCATCTGTAAATGATTACGCCGAGCTGACAGCCACTACTCCGCAGAAAAGTCTCTGCAAAAGAATAAAGAAGGCTGGCGGCAAAAATAACCATGGCGTAACAACCTGTCGTTTTCGCGGCGGCGGCGCAAGAAAACTCTATAGAATAATTGATTTCAAGCGCAACAAAGATAATATGCCGGCGACAGTCGAGACAGTTGAATACGATCCAAACAGAAATTGCTTTATTTGTCTTGTAAATTACGAAGACGGTGAGAAAAGATATATTCTTGCTCCGCAGGGGTTGACAGTCGGGCAGAAGATAGAAAGCGGCGCTCAGGTTGAGCCAAAAGTCGGCAATACAATGCCGCTGTCAGGAATACCGGTCGGTGTGGAAATTCACAATGTTGAAATGATTGCCGGTCAGGGTGGTAAACTTGTCAGAGGCGCTGGTCTTGCTGCAAGATTGATGGCTCGAGAAGGTGACTGGGCAACTGTTGTTCTTCCAAGCGGCGAAATGAGAATGCTGCGAGTAGAATGCAGAGCTACAATCGGAACATTGAGCAATCCTGATTATCAAAACATTAAAATCGGTAAAGCCGGAAGATGGCGTCATACAGGCCGTCGTCCGCACGTCCGCGGTAAAGCACAGAACCCGGTCGCTCATCCGATGGGCGGCGGTGAAGGCAGAGCCAACGGCGGAAGACATCCATGCTCACCAACTGGTGTACTTGCTAAAGGCGGTAAAACCAGAAATCCGCGTAAAGTGAGCGGAAGAAAAATCGTACGTAGAAGAAAAACTAATCGCGGTGAACAATTAGTGCTGTAAGTAATTTGAGGTAATAATGTCTCGTTCGCTAAAAAAAGGACCGTTTGTTGACGCAAAACTTTTACAGAAGGTTTTGAAACAGATAGATTCTGGAATCAAGGAACCTATAAAGACCTGGTCAAGAAGAAGCACGATTGTTCCTGAGTTTGTAGGTTATACATTCATGGTTCATAACGGGAAAATGTTTCATAAAGTATTTGTAACTGAAGAAATGGTCGGCCATAAGCTGGGTGAGTTTTCATTGACTCGTGTTTTCCGAGGACACTCCGGCGTAAAAGCGGCCGCTGCTGAATAAGGTGATATAATGTTAAGCGCAAAAAAGCTTGATAACTTGATTAAGACAACCGGCACGAATGTGACAGAACTGGCCGAAAAGATGGTTCGGACAGGTATGGAAAAGAAACAGGCGGCGACGGCACTGAAGAATTGGCGTAAAGGTTTGATGAGCCCCATCCCCAAAAAAGCGGATGTCGAAGCAATCGCAACCGCGATGGGTATTCAGGTAACGGATATTTCTGAATGGCAAACCACAGTAAAATACGCACCTTCAGCACCGCGAAAAGCAGGGCTTGTAACGCAGTTGATAGCCGGCAGAAACGCACAGGAAGCTCTCGATTTACTGAAATTCACCCATAAAAGGGCTGCTTACATTATCGAGAAGGCATTAAAAAGCGCAGTTGCCAACGCAGATGAAGATTCCGCAGATGTCGAAAATCTTTATATCAGTGAAGCAAGAGTTGATGGCGCAGGCGTCCGGGCTGGAACCAAAAGATGGATTGCCAAAGACAGGGGCAGGGCGCACAGTCTTAGGAAATTAGCAAGTCACATTCATATTACTGTGACTGAAATATAAAAAATAACCAATAACCAAGTTACAAATTCCATGAGTCGGTTATTGGAAATTGGTTATTGATAATTGAAAGGTCAATATGGGTCAAAAAGTACAGCCAATTGGTTTTAGGACAGGCATTAGGTTGCCTTGGCAGAGCACATGGTTTGCTCCTAAAGCTAGTTACGGTCAGATGCTGGTAGAAGATCAGCGGATACGTAAATATGTTGACGATAAATTCAACAGGCAGCCGCCGTTCGCGGCAGTTTCGAAAGTAGAGATTGCTCGAACTCGTAACGAAGTGAAAGTTACGCTGCACACTGCAAGGCCTGGAATGGTTATTGGTCCGCGCGGTGCCGAAGTTGATAAACTCAGACAAGATCTTGAACAGTTAATTGACAGGCAGGTAACTGTCAATGTTATGGAAATAAAAGAACCAGCTCTTGACGCAAGACTGGCCGGCGAAGCAATAGCCGAACAGATGAAGAAAAGAGTAGCCTTCCGCAGAGCAATGAAACAGCAATGTGAACTTTCAATGCAGGCTGGCGCAAAGGGTGTTAAAATTATCTGCTCAGGCAGGCTCGGCGGTGCTGAAATGGCACGCAAAGAGACACAGATGGAAGGCAGTATTCCGCTGCATACTATCGATGCTGATGTAGATTATGCTTCAGTTGGAGCAGTTACCACATACGGTGTAATTGGGATAAAGGTATGGATTTACAAAGGTAAATTCGGTGCTCAGGAAGAACAGCAGCAGGATCAGGGAGCAAGAAGAACGCTTCACAAACCGAGAGCTGCAAGAAGAATGGCTCGAACCGCAGCACCAAGGCAGGAAGCACCAAGGTCGCAGGAAAGGTCAAGTCAAAAACCTGAAACTGAGAATAAACAGTCGTAAATAAAATAGGGATACAGTTATGGCACTAATGCCAAAAAGAGTTAAATATCGTAAAAGCCAGCGCGGCAAGATGAAAGGCAACGCGACGAGACAGAATTACGTTGCGTTTGGTGAATACGGGTTGCAGGCTCTGGAACTGAGTTGGATTTCCGCCAAGCAGATAGAAGCTGCACGTGTTGCCGCTACACACTTTCTGCATCGGTCGGGCAAAGTATATATCAGAATATTCCCGAGCAAATCCATAACGAAAAAGCCGCTTGAAGTTAGAATGGGTAAAGGTAAAGCGGAAGTTGAACAATGGGTTGCAGTTGTAAAACCGGGAATGGTAATGTTCGAAATCGGCGGAATTGGCGAAGATGTGGCTAAACGTGCTATGGCACGAGTTGCCCATAAGATGCCGATCAAATGCAGATTTATTACAAGAAGGCATTCGGTATAAGGTGTAATGATGAAAGTGTCGCAAATAAGAGAAATGAGACCTGACGAACGACAGGGCGAACTTGAGAAGCTCGAAAAAGAACTGTTTACACTTCGTACAAGAGCTGAAACAGAAAAGCTTGAAAATACTCACCTGTTGCGGAATATCAAACGTGATATCGCCAGGTTTAAAACAATAATGAGAGAAAGCCAATTAAAGGGCTGATATAAATGCAAGAACAGAGAAAACAAAGAAAAACGTTACGCGGTACAGTAGTTAGCCGCAGCGGTGATAAAAGTATCAGGATTGAAATGACTTTCAAAGTTAAACATCCTGTATACGGAAAACTTGTCAAAAGGACTACCAGACTCGGAGTTCATGACGAAAAGAACGAGGCAGGTCTTGGAGACCTGGTAGAAATAATTGAATGCAGACCTATGAGCAAGACCAAATCTTGGCGGCTGGTAGAGGTAGTGCAAAAGGCACAGGAAAAAATTTAATTTAGGTATTAAAGGACAGAGCGTTGATTCAGCAAAGAACAATGATAGATATAGCCGATAATTCCGGCGTCAGAAGAGCCCAGTGTGTGAATGTGCTCGGACGAAGCGCTTCGCATTACGGCAAATACAGACGCTGTACCGCGGCAGTTGGAGATATTATCTGCGTAGCATTAAAGAAATATCTTCCGACCTGTCAGCTCGATAGGAAAAAAGTTTACAGATGCGTTGTGATTCGCACCAAAAGACCGATTCGCAGACCTGATGGCAGTTACGTCAGATTTGACAGCAACGCAGCAGTAATTATAGACGCTGACGGCAATCCAATCGGGACAAGAATTTTCGGTGCAGTTGCAAGAGAGCTGAGAGAAAAGAATTATATGAAAATTGTTTCTCTGGCCAGTGAGGTTGTCTGATGGCGAAACATATTAAAAAAGGTGATATGGTTGAAGTAATCGCCGGTGCAGGCAAAGGCACCACCGGCAGAGTTATGAAAGTAATGCCGACAAAAGACAGAGTTGTCGTTGAAGGTATTAATAGACGTTTCAAACACGTAAAGCCGTCGCGAAAATATCCGCAGGGCGGAAGGATTCAGATTGAAGAACCGGTTCATATCAGCAATATTCTTCCTGTGAATCCGAAAACATCGGCTGGTACCAGAGTCAGATTTGAAACTGATAAAAAAGGCGTCAAAAAAAGAGTCGCTATCGATGGTTCTGAAATTGGTATTATTAGAAAGGCTTAACCGGACAGAAGACTGTAAGGTTGGAAAAATATTATGGCAAGGTTAAAAGACTTATATAAATCAAAAATAGTTTCGGCACTCAAGGAAAAGTATAATTATACAAGTCCTATGGCGGTTCCGAGAATGCAGAAAGTTGTTATTTCGATGGGCGTTGGTAAAGCTGTACAGGATAAGAAGTTCATCGAAAGCGCAATCGCAGACCTGACATTAATAGCAGGTCAGAAGCCGCTTGTCTGCAAAGCAAAGAAAAGTGTTTCGAATTTTAAAGTAAGGCAAGGCGATTCGACAGGACTGAAAGTTACACTTAGAGGTCTGCGTATGTTCGAATTTATGGATAGGCTTATAAACCTTGCGATACCCCGAGTTAAAGACTTTCGCGGCTTGAATCCAAAAAGTTTCGATGAACGCGGAAATTATTCGATGGGTATGAGCGAACAAACTGTATTCCCTGAGATTGACGCAGCTAAAAGCGAAAACGTTCAGGGAATGAATATTACGTTTGTAACAACGGCCAAAACAAATGATGAGGCAAGAGAAATGCTTAAATTGTTTGGAATGCCGTTCAGGGAGTAAATGAATGACCACTAAAGCTCTTGTAAATAAGAACAACAAAAAGCCCAAGTTTTCGACAAGGGCATATACCCGATGTCAGATTTGCGGAAGAGCCAGGGCTGTATATAAAAAATTTAAAATATGCAGACTGTGCTTGAGAAAATTGGCTTCAGAAGGAAAGATACCTGGCCTGAAAAAGGCAAGTTGGTAATAAATAAAAGTAACGAACTAAAAGAAAATTAATACAGGATATATCAAATGCACAGTGATCCGATAGCGGATATGCTTACGAGAATACGAAATGCCGGCAAGGCAAGACTGAATTATGTTAACATAAAGAAGTCTAAAATTTGCATGGGCGTCGCCAAGGTTCTGCAGAACGAAGGATATGTTACAGGCTTTGAGACTGTTGATGATGGTACAGGCCAGGGCCTTATAAGGATAGAACTGAAATATACGCTGGATGGAATGCCGGCGATTACCGAAATCAAAAGAGTAAGCAAAACAGGCAGAAGACTTTACTGCTCAGTTGATAAACTGCCGTACGTTATGAACGGCATGGGAATAGCGATTGTAACTACGAATAAAGGTGTAATGACCGACGGACAATGCCGCAAGGACAAAGTCAGCGGCGAAATACTTTGTACGGTGTGCTGATGAGTAGAATTGGAAAAAAATCGATAGATATACCAGCCGGAGTTAAGGTTGAATTTGCAGGCCAGATTGTAAAAGTTAGCGGCCCCAAAGGCACTCTTGAACTCACAAGAAATCCGAATATCAATGTAAAAATTGAAGACGGGAAAAAAATCGTAGTGGAAAACACTATGCCCGATGGTCGGTTGGAAAAGGCTATGTTTGGAACCACACGTGCTCTGCTGAATAATATGGTGACTGGTGTCAGCAAAGGTTTCGAAAAGAAAATGGAAATTTACGGAACCGGTTATAACGTTAAAGAGCAGGCTGGAAAGCTGATTTTAACAGTTGGTTATGCCAACCCCGCTCAGGTTAGTATTCCAAAGACCGTTAAAGTGATAATAGATGTGCCGGCGACAAAAGGAAATGATACTCCTGCCAAGTTTACGATAACTGGTTACAACAAACAGGAACTTGGACAGTTCGCGGCTGAAGTAAGAAAAGTTAAACCGCCTGAACCTTATCAGGGCAAAGGTATTCGTTATGGCGGCGAATATGTACGCAGAAAAGCCGGTAAAGCATTCGCCAGTGGCGCATCAGCGTAATTGCTTTTAATTTTTTAGAGATATATATGCAGATTGATACTATACAAAAGGCAAGAGTTAGAAGGAAACTTCGTGTTCGTAAGAAAGTACTTGGAACGCAGGAAAGACCTCGTTTGAGTATCTTCCGTTCGAATAAACATATTTACGCTCAAATTATCGATGATATTGCGGCTGTTACACTTGCTTCGGCAAGCACAAGAAGCAAATCTGTAAGCGACAGCTTGAAAAGTTGCGGCAATGTCGCAGCAGCTAAAATTGTCGGAACAGAAGTTGCTAAACAGGCGATACAGGTCGGAATTAAATGCGTAAAGTTTGACAGAAATCAGTACCGTTATCACGGCAGAGTAAAGGCTCTTGCCGATGCGGCCAGAGAAGCAGGGCTTGTTTTTTAGCAAGCAGAATTTGGAGATATCGAATTGGCAGAAGACTTAAAAATATCAGTTCAGGAAAATCCTGTTGAAGAGACAGTAATAAAGGTTTTCCGTTGTGCCAAAGTGGTCAAAGGCGGCAGACGATTCAGTTTTGCGGCAATGGTTGCTGTTGGCGACCGTTCAGGCAGAGTCGGAATCGGATACGCCAAAGCGAAAGAAGTACCAATGGCTGTTGATAAAGCGATTAAGGATGCACGCAAGAGTTTGCATCGAGTCGTTTTAAATGGTCAGACTTTGCCTCACCAGAGTATGGGCAAATTTGGTGCGACTAAAATTACACTGGTTCCGGCAAGTCCGGGAACAGGTGTTATCGCAGGCGCGGGTGCAAGAGCTGTTTTGGAACTTGCGGGTGTTCATAATGTGCTGACAAAAGTTTACGGCAGTACAAATACTAAGAATGTTGTTAGAGCTACAATGGACGGTTTATTAAAACTTCGCTCTCCGGAAACAATCGGAGAACTTCGCGGAGTTACAGTAGAACCGGTGAAAAGGTGGTGATGAAGTTATGCTATCTCATGAAATAACTTCAATAACAGGCGGAAATAAAAAACGTAAAAGAGTCGGCAGAGGTGTCGGCTCCGGACACGGAAAAACCTGCGGCAGAGGCCATAAGGGCAGTTTGAGCCGCGCCGGTGCTGGCGGAAAGCTTGGTTATGAAGGCGGATCGATGCCGCTGTTCAGAAGACTTCCCAAACGCGGCTTCAATAATTTTAATTTTGCCTGCAAATATGAAGTGGTAAACGTTTCTCAACTCGATCGTTTTGACAATGGAGCGTCAATAGACGCAAAAGCGCTCTTCAACGCAGGACTTGTCAATAGCGTTAGAAGCAGAATTAAGGTTCTCGGAGACGGTGAACTGACAAAGAAATTGTTAGTTACTGTTCATAAATATAGTAAAACCGCACAAGATAAAATTATAAGTTGCGGCGGAGAAGCCAAAATTGTGGCATAAGGGATTGATGGGAATAAAAAATGTTTAATGCTGCAGCAAGTATATTTAAGATTCCTGATTTGCGGAACAAGGTGCTGTTTACTTTGGCGCTGCTGGTAATCTACCGTGTTGGATTTCATATTTCCATACCCGGTATCGATGTGCAGCGTATGATAGGTGCTTCTCAGCAGAGAGATGAAGACAGCCCAATCAGCAAGGCCCTTGAACACTTACAGATGCTCAGCGGCGGCGAGTTAAGAAAAAGCAGTCTCTTCGGACTCGGCATTATGCCGTATATTACCGCATCGATTATTCTGATGTTGCTTGGCGAGGTTTGGCCGGTTCTCAAAAAATTAAAAGAAGAGGGACAGAGCGGGCATAAAAAAATACAGGAATACACAAGATATCTGACGGTTCCGATATGTTTGGTTCAATCCATGATGTTCGTAAAGTTTATGAAACCTTACGCGTATCAGGGAATGGAAGGAACAACTGTTATTCTTGGTATTATTGGTATGACAGCCGGTACGATATTTTTGATGTGGCTCGGTGAGCAAATCGATGAATATGGTATTGGAAACGGTATAAGTCTTTTGATTATGGCAGGTATCATTGCGAGAATGCCCGGCACAATAGCAAGCGTATGGCAGAATACTTCGTTTACTGTCGGCGCGGGCGCATCTGCCGGAACTTATGGACCTGCAAAAATAATGTTTTTAATTATTGCGTTTGTATTTGTTGTGGCTGGTGCGATATTGATTACTCAGGGACAAAGAAGAATCCCGGTACAGCAGGCAAAACAGATGCGTGGTATGAGAATGTATGGCGGACAAAGACATTATCTTCCTTTGCGAATAAATCACGGCGGAGTTATGCCGATTATCTTCGCTTCGAGTTTAATGCAGTTTCCTCCGGTGCTGTTTGCTCAATTATTAAGTATTCCCAGGTTTAGTAATTCCGTGATTCTTGGTAATATCGCGGCGTCGCTGAATCCGGGAGCGTACACATACAATGTTTTATATATTGTGTTGATTGTATTATTCTCTTATTTTTGGACAACTGTTCAGTTTCAGCCTCAGGAAATGGCAAAAAATCTCCGCAACTCAGGAAGTTTCATACCGGGACTTCGCCCGGGCCACAGAACTGCAGAATATCTTGAAACTGTAATGGCCAGAATTACTTTCTACGGAGCAGCCTTTTTGGCGATTATCGCTGTTGTACCGACAGTGATTTCTCAATTACCCGGACTCGATATTGATCCGATGGTTGCGTCTTTCTTTGGCGGCACAGGTTTATTGATCGTTGTCAGCGTCTCGCTTGATATTGTTCAAAGGATTGAAGCAAACCTGATTATGCGAAATTATGAAGGTTTCAGTTCAAGCAGAATAAAGGGAGCTCGCGGATGGTAATCGTACTGCTTGGTCCGCCGGGAGCGGGAAAAGGTACACAATGCAAAAGGATTGCAGAAAAATATAAGCTGGTACATTTGTCCAGCGGTGATATTTTAAGACTTCATCGTGCAAATGGAACTGAATTAGGGAAAAAAGCGGCTGAGTATATGGATTCAGGGAAACTTGTTCCTGACCAGCTGATAATTGAAATGATGGCTTGTGCAATAGAATCTGCCAAAGGAAACTGTGTTCTCGATGGTTTCCCTCGCACCGTGGTTCAGGCAAAAGAGCTTGATATTGCATTAGACGCTAAAAAAAGAAAAATAGACGCTATCGTTGACCTTGTAATTGATGACAGCGTTATTGAAAATAGAATGACCGGCAGACGCAGTTGTCCTGCATGCGGCACAGTTTATCATGTTGAAACGTTGAAGCCGAAACTATCGGGTATTTGTGATAGTTGTGGCGTTAAACTTGTTCAAAGAACAGATGATAAGCCCGAAGTTGTAAGGCAAAGACTTGAAACTTATCATCAGCAAACAGCTGCCGTAACTGGTTATTATGCTGATAAAGGGCATACAATATTAGATATAGATGCCGGGAAATCTGTTGATGAAGTTACTGCTAAGATGATTGAGAAACTCGACAGATTGTCAATGGTTCGATAGAAATGGCGATAATTTTAAGAAGTCGCAGAGAAATTGAAATAATGAAAAAAGCCGGCGAGATAGTCGCCGATGTTCTTTTAAAACTGAAAGAGTCCGCGGTAGCTGGACAAACAACTGCTCAGTTGAATCGTATAGCTGAAGACATGACTGCAAAAGCCGGTGCCGAAGCACTGTTTAAGGGTGTCAGAAATCCTTATGGTTATAAACCTTTCCCGGCTGCGGTTTGTACTTCAATCAATCAGCAGGTTGTACACGGAATACCGTCGGATAATGTTATACTGCGAGAAGGTGATATTCTCAGTGTCGATTTTGGAGTTAGAATTGACGGGTATTGCGGTGATGCCGCTTTGTCAGTTGGAATAGGACAAATTGACCCGCGAAAGCAGCTCCTTATGGACGTGACAGCACGAATGCTTGATATCGCTATCGAAAACAGTAAACCAGGCGAAAAATGGAGCCGAATTGCGAAATTAATGCAAGAGGCCGCCAAATCTGCAGGGTTTTCGGTTGTTACCGAATTTGTTGGTCATGGGATTGGCACACAGATGCATGAAGATCCTAAGGTTCCGAATTTTGTAAGCAGGGATCTTTTAAGTCATGACATCCTCTTGCAGGAAGGAATGGTAATGGCAGTTGAGCCTATGGTTAATATGGGCACTAGCCAGGTAATTACGTTAAAGGATGGCTGGACGGTTGCCACAAAAGACGGCAAGCCTTCAGCTCATTTTGAGCATACAATTGCTATAACTAAAAGCGGCTGCGAAGTCTTGACTTTAAAATAAAAGCTTTTTAAATAAAAATATGCCAAAAAAGGATGCGATAATAGTTGAGGGCAAAATTTTAGAGGCCCTGCCGAATGCGATGTTCAGAGTCGAACTTGCAAATGGACATTCAATTATGGCGCATGTTTCCGGAAAAATGCGAATGCATTTTATAAGGATTCTTGCTGGCGATAAGGTAACTATAGAAATGTCGCCGTATGATTTGACCAAAGGAAGAATAATTCTGCGACATTAGCAGAAAGGTGAGTTATGAAAGTAAGAAGTTCAGTAAAAAGAATTTGCGAAAATTGCAAAATAGTTCGTCGCAAGGGTGTTGTACGGGTAATTTGCTCGGCCGACCCTCGTCACAAACAGAGACAAGGCTAATTGGAGAACGAATATGCCGCGTATAGTTGGTGTTGACATACCGAATAATAAAGCGATTTTAATCGCGCTGACCTATATTCATGGAATCGGAAGTTTTACCGCTGAGAAAATTCTGAATGAATTAGGCATTAAGTTCAATGTTCCGGCAGGAAAGCTTACTGAAGATGAAGTAAGCAAGATTGCTCAAATTATTGACCGGGATTTAGCGGTAGAAGGTCAATTAAGAAGACAGGTTTCTCAGGATATCGCCAGACTTAAAGATATCGGCTGCTATCGGGGTCTGAGGCATCGTAAAGGATTGCCTGTTAGAGGTCAGCAAACACAAAGTAACGCCAGAACCAGAAAAGGCAAGAGAAAGACTGTTGCTGGCAAAAAAGGCGTGAAAGAAATACGTTCATAATATTTGAGGTATTAGTTTTAAATGGCTAAAGGTAAAATAAGAAAGAATGTTTCGAAGGCGATTGTTCATATCAGATCGACCTTTAATAACACTATGATAACCATAACCGATACCGATGGTGATACTATCTGCCGGGATTCAGCCGGTACAGTCGGTTTTAAAGGTTCGCGAAAAAGCACACCTTTCGCCGCTCAAAGAGCAGCTGAAAAATGTGCTAATGCCGCTAAACGGTCTGGTGTTCGTGAAGTTGAAGTGAGGGTAAAAGGTCCGGGCTCAGGCAGAGAATCGGCAGTGTCCGCTCTCCAGGCCGCCGGTTTGAGAATATCTTCGATTGAAGATGTTACTCCGATTCCTCACAATGGATGTCGTCCGCCGAAACGCAGAAGAGTATAAATGCTTAGGAGCAGATAAAAATATGGGTCGTAATTTAGGTTCATCCTGTAAGTTATGCCGCCGCGAAGGCATGAAATTATTTCTTAAAGGCATTCGCTGCGAAACAAGCAAGTGCGCTGTTGAAAGACGCCAAAAAAGTTTAGCCCCTGGCATGCACGGCTGGCGCCGTGGTCGGGGAACTGATTATGGTATACGTCTTCGTGAAAAGCAGAAAGTCAAAAGATATTACGGTGTAGGCGAAGCTCAGTTTATGCAATATTTTGAAAGAGCTGAACATACCATTGGTAATACAGGCGAAGTGTTGCTTGGTCTGCTCGAGAGAAGACTTGATAATGTTATCTATAAATTGAATTTCGCGCCTTCAAGAAAAGCCGCCAGACAGGTAATTGCACATGGACATGTGTTCATTAATGGCAAAAAAACCGATGTACCAAGTTTCATGGTGGGCATAGGCGATAAAATAACATTGAAGAAAAACGAAAAAAGCAAGAATAGAGTGAAAGCACAATTGGACAGTAATCCGAATTTTAGTGCACAAGGCTGGCTTCAGCTTGATGTAAAAGAACCATCAGCAACGATTGTAGCACTGCCTTCAAGGCAGGATGTGCAGCTTGCAATCGAAGAGCAGCTGGTTATTGAGTTCTGTTCAAGATAATTTACTCTAATTAAAAAATTAAATAATAACCGGGCGGGTCGCAGATAGCGTTTCTAAAAAGGAATAGGCCCCTTTCGATTCGCTGAGAACATCTGCCCTTTTTATGGAGGCCAAAAATGAGAATAACCTGGAGAGGAATGGAACTTCCGACACGTGTTGAACTTGATAGACAGGTTTCAACAGATAACTATGGTCTTTTCCGAATTGAGCCATTTGAGCACGGTTTTGGAACGACAATTGGAAACAGTCTCAGACGTGTTTTGCTTTCATCGTTGGAAGGTGCCGCTGTTACTAATGTAAAGATAGCCGGCGCTGACCATGAGTTTGCTACGCTGACAGGCGTTAAAGAGGATATGACGGAAATTATCCTTAACGTTAAAAAACTTATTATCAAAAAGACCAGTCCGGAACCGAAAGTAATTAAAATTGTTACTGATAAAGCTGGCTTAATAACAGCGGATCATATACAAAGCGATTCGACAATCGAAATTGTAAACAAAGACCATGTGATTGCCACATTGACAGAAAATGTGAAATTCACGATGGAAATGACGGTTGAAACCGGTCGCGGTTATTCACCCGCAAACGAGAGACTGGCTGCATCCGATAGATTCGAACAGGAAATCGGAAAAGTTGAGATTGATGCAGTATATTCGCCGGTTGTTCGCGTCAGATATAAAACTGAAGATACCCGTGTAGGACAAAAGACAAACTACGACAGGCTGCTTCTTGAAATTTGGACCGATGGTTCGATTAATCCTGAAATGGCTCTTGTCGAAGCGGGCAAGATACTTCGCAAGCACATCAACCCATTTGTGCAGTACTTCGAATTAGGTGCAGAAACTGTTGAAGAAACAGAAACAGGCAAAGTCGAAGAAGAAACGAAAGTTGATGAGCAGTTAGCAGAAAAATTAAAAATGCCGATTCAGGAACTCGACCTCTCTGTAAGAGCGAGCAACTGTCTTGAGGCAAGTCATATAGAGTCTGTAGGCCAGTTGGTTAGAATGACTGAAGCGGATTTGTTGAAACTCCGTAGCTTTGGTAAAACCAGTTTGCGTGAAATCGTCCGAAAGCTTTCAGATATTGGCTTGTCGCTCGGTATGACCGACATCGATTAAATTTTATTTATGAGGTAAGAAGCTATGCGTCATAGAATAGCAGGTGGACAACTTAATAGAACTAGCGCACACAGAGTCGCATTACGAAGAAATCTCGCTGCTTCACTGTTTGAGCATGAAACCATAAGCACAACAATGCCCAAGGCAAAGCATGTAAAAAGTTTTGTAGAAAAACTTATAACACTCGCTAAAAAGGGTGACCTTGCTGCAAGGCGTCGTGCTATAGCTTTGCTTGGCAATCGCAATATCGTTGAAGAAGTTGATGGCGAAATAAAGAAAAAAGGTACCGTCATCGGCAAGCTTTTCAGTGAAATTGGCCCCAGATATCTTGACAGGGCGGGTGGATATACAAGAATTATTAAGTTAGCAAAGACTCGGCTCGGGGATAACAGTCCTTTGGTACTGCTTCAGCTTGTAGGCCAGGAAAGCAAATCCCAGCCAGCTGAGAAGTCAGGAAAGAAAAAAACATCTAAGAAAAAAACTTCAAAAACTGAAAAGAAAGAAGAATAACAGCGTTAATTTAAAAGGCTGATTTTTTAGATGGATTGTATTTTTTGCAAAATCGCTGCCGGTCAGATTCCATGCGAAAAAATCTATGAGGATGAAAATGTTTTGGCTTTCCTCGATATAGGTCCTTTAAGCGAAGGTCATACACTTGTAATACCAAAACAGCATTTTACAAAGATTCATGAGTGCCCGGCCCAGCTTTTGGCTCAGATAGGATCGGTTTTGCCGAAAGTAGCCGGAGCGGTTTTTAAAGGTATGACATCAGATGGATATAATGTTTTGTGTAATAATGGCAAAGCGGCAGGACAGCTTGTCGAGCACATACATTTCCATATAATACCGAGAATTGCCGGCGATGGAGTTTTTACGCAATGGCCTGCGAAAAAATATCAGCCGGGAAAAGTTGAAAAGATTAGTGAAAAGATTCGTGCCAAACTATGATTGAAGTTTTCAATCTGTTATGGTATTATAAAAATAGATTAATTGATCGCGGGGTAGAGCAGTCTGGTAGCTCGTCGGGCTCATAACCCGGAGGTCGTAGGTTCGAATCCTGCCCCCGCTATTTCCTAAGGCCTTGTTAATCAAGGCCTTATGTTTTTAGCAATTCAAGACCTCTAATACATCTGTACCTAAATTGTACTTGTCATTTGCATCACGCATAAATCATTAAGACGAAATCGTCCAACATACAGCTTCTGATAAACTATGTTTGATCGGAGTCTGTTATGGCGAGCCTTTACAAGCGTGGAAAAAAATATTGGGCGACCTATTATATCAACGGCGACCAGATAAAAAAATCTCTTGAGACCGCTGATGAAAGGGTTGCCAAAAGCAAATTCAAAAAAATAGAATATGAAATTGCTATAGGTGAACTTGAGTTGGCAAGCAAATTGCCATTGCCCATGATTCTTGAATCCTTCTGCCAGGAACTGAAGGCAAACCGCACATTCAAATCGTACAAAAATGATTTCAGCAGGCTGAGAATATTTTTCGGGCCAATTTGCGAGTCATTGAAAGTCGGTGTTGCCGGAACCAAATTAGGGGATAGCAAAAAACAGGGCTATGACAAATTTGCCGGAAAGCACATCAAGGCGGATTTGCTTGAGGATATTACCCCTCAGATGATTTATCGCTTTATATCAGAGCGAAAGCAAAATGACAAATGGTCGCCAAAAACCGTTAACTTGCTTCGCCAGACACTGCACAAATTATTTTCATTTGCAACCAAGCATTATAATTTCAAAAGCAGGGACAGAAAGGTTGCAAATCCTGCCGCTGCGGTGACAAAGGAAAAAGAATCCGCTCCCAATATCAAATTTCTTACAAGTGATGACATTACAAAACAGCTTGAAATCCTCAAGGAAGAAAAAGCAATCCATGCAATGGTGGCAACGTATATTTATGCCGGCCTAAGAAGGGAAGAAGCGTTATGGCTTACCTATAATGATATTGACCTGGATAAAAAACTTATCAAGGTTCAGGCTAAAGAAATTGATGGTGAATACTGGCAGCCTAAGACAAAGAAAAACAGGGTTGTGCCTATCAGTTCTGATTTGTTTGAGATTCTCAAAAATTATCATCCGCCTTTTAATTGCGTATGGTTCTTTCCTTCGCCAATGGGGAAAAGATGGGATACGGATAATTTTTCGCAAGACCTTCGGGAGATTAACAAAAAGCAGAGCCTTGACTGGTCATGCCTTGATTTTCGTCATACATTCGGAAGCCACCTTGCACAAAACGGTGTATCGCTTTATAAAATCTCAACGCTTATGGGCAATTCGCCTGAAATATGCCGCAGGCATTACGCTGCGTTGATTCCGGAAGAAATGGCGGATGTTGTTGAATTCAATAATTCGGCAGTTGAAGAAGATAGTGAAGCCAAAGAACTGCTCAAGGAAATACTTGATGAAATGAGGGGCAGAAAAGGTGGTGGTTTTAAATCTAAAATAAAACTTGTACGATGATTGCTTATTCAATGTGTTCCATGGAATCAAGCCAGCCTTTTACTTCCTCCCATTTGTAGCGTATTGCTCCATTTTTTCCTCTACCAATACTTACAGGTTTTATTCCGGCCTGTGTAAGCCATCTGCGGACAGATGTTCTGTGCGCATCCAACATTGTAGCAAGAGATTTTAAGCTGACAGCTAATCTTTGTGTTTCTTCCATCATCACTCAGGGTGGGAAAGGCGAAACTGATAGCCGCAGTTGCCGCATAAACCGTTTACGTTTTCGTCAATAACCACATGGCTGCATCTTAAGCAGAACATAAACCACTGGTAAGGGTCTGCTTTTTTCTGCCGCTTTTTATTTTTTTTAAATTGTTTCATGTATACTTTCATGCACACATTCTACTAAATATTCTTTTGCGGCAGAAGACTTGACGATTACAGGCTGCTGATTTTAAGCTGACAGCTAATCTTTGTTCTTTTTCCATATAGAAAATTACTCAGAGCAGGAAGGGCAGAAGCGATAACCGCAGTTACCGCAAAAACCATTCATGTTTTCACCAATGACAGTATGGCCACATCTGGGGCAGAACATAAAATTCTGTAGTTCTGCCTTTACCTGCAAATTATTTTGGTGCGAATTTTTTATTATTTTTTCTTCCATATCGAACCGATAACTTTTAATCAACACGATTCATGGATATTTCGAAAACTCACCTATCAAGTGGAGTAAAGCATCGAAGACATCTTTTCATTAGATGACGGACACTTTCCGGGATGACCATATTGCATTTTGGGCAGTTAAAAGTAAGGCAAAAACCTCTCATTTTTTCTGAAATTTCAATCTCCCAACTGAATTCTTCGCTGGGCTTTTGCAATACTCGGGTTCCACATTCGATGCAAAATTCAGGAGCGTATTTCTTAATCCATATTATGCCGCATTCAGGGCAGCGACATAAGAATCCATCAGAATGTTCTTCTTTAAAATGTGATGCAGACATTCTATATATTCCACTCATTTCATATTCATTCTGTGCATTCATAGCGTTTTCCTTAAAAAAATATGAGTAAATTAGCGATACCAATAGATTACCATAAGAACATACCATCAATGTTATTTAAGGGTTACATATCGATGATTATTGACTAATCACAGGGTTTTTCTTCGGTGAAATTTGGTTTTTCGAAGAGCAGAAAAACCAAATTTGGAGGGTATGAAAATCATTATGAGAATAAGAAACAGGAAAATAAACCGAAAGAAGCTTATCGCAAAGCTCGAATCCTGGAACTCCACCTTTGATAACATAGATGAAGATGGAGAGCAGGAAAGCAGCAGCCTGGATAAGATACTTCCCAGACTAAGGCAAAATAATCGACTTACCAAAAAAGATGAAGAAGAGATATTGTTTCATCTGAAACAGATGGAGGCAGGAGAATGAAAAGATGTAAATTGTGCGGAAGGGAAAAAGAAGAATCTGAATTAATGGGTAATTTGTGTACCCGGTGTGATTCAATAGCAGGGGATGTAATGGTGGGGGAGCTATAAAAAGTCCTGAGATTACAAACCGTTAGTATACAGGATTATATAAACGTTGTACTTTGACATCGCGTAGATGAGATACTTACTGCTTGAAAATATCATTTAATGCATTAATCGCTTTACGGATATCAAACGTGTTCTTTTCTTCAAGCGTTAGGACATCAAGCAATTCTACCTCAATCCGCGATAGCATATCTCGGATTTCATCGTCAGATCGTCCCATATTTACACAATATCGCTTAAGGTCAGTAGCAAATTTATCTTCCGCCAATTTTTTCTGGAATAAGGACAGAAGTTTTCTATCTCTAAAATTAAATCCTGTTCGACGCAGATAGTCGAGATCATAAAAGTCCCTCGGCGCTATTACAGACCGTGTAGCTGCAGCCCTCATCTTTTCTGCAACGAGTTCTTTCAGTGTGAGGCATTTCACACTGCCACCCTCAAAAAGCGGTTCATTTGTAAAAGGATGAAGAAATAGATGCTTAATATTTTGCTTTGTTGTAGGCAATAAAGGATTGAATCTTAATCCAATCTCTATTTTTAAAGATTGCTGCTTATCTACAACAGCCGAATCATAATTGACGTAATAAATGTACTGTGTGGACTCACGGTGTCCGGCAGTTTCAATGGTTTCAACGTTCAAACCGTAACCTTTGGCAAATGTTTGAATTTTATCTTTAATGGGCTTGATGATATTTCGCCGGATTGAACGGGTGACCACACTATCAGGGAGTTCTAATGAAAAATCCATATCTTCACTGAGGCGATAATATGAATAATACGCCTTGCTTAAACACGTTCCCCCTTTAAATATCAATTTTTCGCTTAGGACATTAATGCCGGAGAGAAGAAGGGTGATGTAGTAATCTTTTTCAAGCAGCGTAAGCGGAAAACCTGTCTGGGCTGATGTCCGCTCCAGTATTTTTATAAACTCATTTCGATTTGTATGTATCATCGAGAATAACTTTCCATGTTGGGTTAATTGGACCTTTACGGGATTTGGAACCATATAGTGTGGTCAATGCATTTGTCTTGATGCTTTTTTTCAAGGGCATAAGCAAAGCATTTGATATGCCGCATTGCTCAAGAATAAATCCGATACGTTTGCGAGTTGAGATACTCGGGAAAATCATTGCATACCTGATAAGTTTTTTGACATCAGTCTTTCCATTCTTTAACTGCGATTTAAGAATATGAAAAGCATTGCGAAATCCGCCGATTGGGTCTGGAAAATATATCAAATCGATAAGAGTGCGTTCACGATCACTGACAGTAGCTTTTATATCGCGGATATCTATTTTTTCAAGGCCATACATGCGATTCGGCGATATTTTTACAAGTTTGAATAGAGTTCCACAAATAATTCGCTCACGCTGACGTGATGTATTGAGAATGTAGAAGGTTTGAAAGAGTTGGTCGGTAAAGCCATAATAGTTGTACATCGTTGAATAACCGATATAGTAATTACCCCTGGGAAAAAGCAATGAGGGTATCAAATATTCGTTTATTCGGCTTCCCGCAGGGCCAGATTCGAGCGGTGAAAAGAAGTACACTCCCTTGGTAATCGGTGTCAGGATGCGTTTTTTCCTGAGACGATAAATGATTTGTTTTCGGGTATTTGTATTGAAATTAAAAAACTCGTCGAACTGTTTTACGGTAATTACAAAAAGTCTCTCATAGGTCAAACGTGCAATGACCTGGGTTTCATTAGGTCCAAGAAATCTTTTTAATTGACTATTCTTAATCATAGGTTATTTAGTAAATAACTATCGTAAAATATTATACAATAGATTTTAACCAATAAAAGAGCGTAGTCAAGACAAAAATCAGAGCTTTCCGTTGTTATGGAATCGACAAATTGAGTAATTTTACCCATCGTGTAAAACAGTTCAAAGCTTATAAAGCTTGATGAAAATAAAAAAAGATGAATAAAAAATATGATCCACAAGAAATTATCTTATCAAAATTGGATGGTTTAATGCAAATCGCTCAGGAAATAGAAAAATATTC
>MHXZ01000137.1 GCA_001825665.1 Planctomycetes bacterium GWF2_41_51
CCATGAAAAATTTTAATTTGCAAAAAAGATTTATACCGCCAATATTATATTATGCAGCCGATAAATGAAAAGGATAAACTTGCCGCCCAAAGACGGGATATGGTTCTAAACCAGCTCCAGATTCGCGGCATCAAAGACCCCGAACTCTTGAAAGTTATGGGCTCTCTCCACAGGGAAGATTTCATCCCCGCTGAATTCCGGGACCAATCCTATGCCGACAATCCAGTCCCCATCGGCGCCGGCCAGACCATTAGCCAGCCCTACATTGTCGCCTTAATGACGCAGGAATTAAAAGTCAATAAATATTGCGACGTCCTCGAAATCGGAACCGGCAGCGGCTACCAGACCGCGATACTTGCATCTCTTGCCCGCCACGTTTATACTATCGAAAGAATCCAGCGTCATTCCATAAGTGCCCAGCAGGTCTTAAATGCTCTGAACATCTCAAATATAAGTTTTCACATCGGAGATGGAACTTGCGGCTGGCCGACCGACAAACAATTTGATAGAATCATTATCACTGCCGCCGCGCCGGATTTGCCAAAGCCTTTAGCCGACCAACTTAAAATCGGCGGCCTGGCAATTTTGCCGGTAGGTCCGGAACTCGTGCAGGAACTTGTTGCCATGGAAAAAACTCCTGATGGTTTCAAAACCAGGACTATTTGCGGATGCAGATTTGTTAAAATGATTGGAAAATTCGGCTACACGGAATAATAATGACAGATAATGGATTGAATAGCATCACACTCGATATGCCGGTGCAGTTTCTAAAAGGCGTCGGCCCCGCAAGAGCGCAATCTTTCGAAAAACTCGAAGTAAAGACCGCCTCCGATTTGCTCGAACACTATCCGCGCGACTGGTTCTTCGCACCCCCGCCGGTTAAAATCGAACAGCTAAAACCAAACCACACCGTTACTCTCGCCGGTTTCGTCGAAAGCACCGACTGGCAGGCCTGGCGCCGTCCCCCATATTTCGAAGCTTATGTAAATGATGATACAGGACTCTGCCGAATCATCTGGTTCAACGGAAGATATTTACAGGACAAAATTACCCCCGGCGTGAAAATCGTCGTCTGGGGCAAGGTCGCGCTTTACAAGCACCAGCTCCAGCTTTCAAATCCCAAATTTATGATTGTCGAAGATGATGAACTCATCCCCGACAACTTCAGCGGCCCTGTCTATCCCGCAACCGCCAACCTTTCCACCGGCCAAATAAAAAAAATCGTCCACGAATCGCTCGATGGCCTCACAGAACTGATGCCCGAATTTTACGATGCTGCTTTTTTAAAAAAATCCAACCTCATCGAACGAAAAAAAGCCTTCCATTGGATTCACAAACCGCTCGACCAACAGCAGATTGACAAAGCCAAACGCCGTTTGAAATACGATGAATTATTCCTGATGCAGACCGCCCTCGCGATTCGCAGATACAAAGTACGTCATTTCGAAAAAGCCCAGCCGCTGACCCGCACCGACCAGATTGATTCGAGAATCAGAAAAAGATTCCCGTTCCTGCTCACCGAAGACCAGGACAAAGTTATCGATGAAATTTCTGTCGATTTGGCAAAAGATATCCCAATGAATCGACTTCTTCAAGGCGACGTCGGCAGCGGCAAAACCGTCGTCGCTCTCTATGCCGCGCTTGTCGCAGTCGCAAACAAAAAGCAGGTCGCCATAATGGCCCCTACCGAAATCCTCGCCGCCCAGCATTTTACAAATATCGAGCGTTACCTCAAAAACAGCAGCGTAAACCGTTGCCTCATCACCGGCGGCCTCAATGGCGAAAAAAGAAAAGAAGTCCTCGAACCCATCAAAACCGGCCAAACAAACATCATCGTCGGCACAGTCGCTCTCCTCCAACAGGACATCCAGTTTGCCGACCTCGCGCTCGTCATTATCGATGAGCAGCACAAGTTCGGCGTTCATCAGCGTGCAAGCCTCCGAAAAGACACAACCCCGCACTGCCTCGTCATGACCGCAACCCCGATTCCGCGCACCCTCGCGATGACCGTCTTCGGCGATTTGGATATTTCAATCATCCGCCATTCACCGCCCGGCCGAGGCGAAGTACAGACAAGATACATCCACCCGAAAGATTTGCCAAAAGCCTACGAGTTCATTCGCGAAAGACTAAAAGCAAAAAAACAGGCCTTCTTCGTTTACCCAAGAATCGTTGACAGCGAAAACGGAGACGTGAAAGCCGCAATCGCCGAATATAAAAACTTGAGCAAAAATATTTTCCCGGAATTTTCCATCGGTCTCCTTCACGGCCAGATGTCCGGCTCAGACAAACAAAAAATCATGGACGAGTTCCGCAAAGGAAAAATCCATTGCCTCGTCTCAACCGTCCTCATCGAAGTCGGCATCGACATCCCAAACGCAACCATAATGGTCATCGAAGAAGCCGATATGTTCGGACTCGCACAGCTTCACCAACTCCGCGGCCGAATCGCAAGAAGCACCTCAAAATCATATTGCCTTCTCGTCGCACAAACCGAAAACGAAACTGCAAACAGCCGCCTTGAAATTATGGAACGCAGCAATGACGGCTTCGAAATAGCCGAGCACGATTTAAAACTCCGCGGCCCCGGCGAATTATTAAGCTCCCGCCAGCACGGCCTGCCCGATATGAAAATCGCAAACATCATCGACGATATGGATTTGCTGAAGATGGCCCGCAAAGACGCCTTCGAACTCGTCGAAAAAGACCCGATGCTCACCTCAGCCAACCACAAAAACATCCGCGCCGAACTCATCCGCAAATTCGCCGGCTCATTAACCCTCGTCGATGTCGCATAAATTATCATTGCGAGGCCGCAGCCGAAGCAATCTCAAGGTATATTGAACTATAACAATCCTGCTATTAAAAAAACATATTACCCCTTGAATATCAGTTAAATTGCATTTACAATCGATTGTGCAGACGATTTAACTTGCATTTCCCACTCGTTTTTACTATAATGTTTTCATGGAAGTAGAAAATAATATATCAGCCATTATCTTTCCCCATCGTTATTTAGCTTTAAAAATATTCTTAATCTTCCTCACGCTTTTTTCTTTTACCCAAAACGCCCCCGCAGTTCAGGAAGCGATCGGAATAAACTTTTTCGACCTCGCAAACTCAAACGTCGGCTCGCCTACATGTTGGGGCAGCGGAAAAGGTTACGCATGGGTCGGCCCCACTGGCGCGACATTTCTAAATTGTACCGGCGGAAATGGCGGCGACGTCCCAGTCGATATGTCTCAGGGCGATGGCTCACTTGTCTTCACTACCACTCGACTCGGCGGCGGAGGCTGGTGCAACATCCAATTCAAACTCGATGGCGGACATTCCGTTAATTTCTTTCGTTATGGTGAGCAGCCTCTTCTTTATTTACGCGTAAAATGGGGCGCAATCGCTTCCGGCGCAGGACTGATGGTAAGATTATACGATGACTATTCAATTTGGAATAAATACTCGATCTATTCCGGCTACCCCGGCTCTTATGTCAGCCACAATGCTTCTGTCAGCCTTTCGAATTATGTTACTCCATCAACTCAATGGCAGGACGTTTACATCCCAACGGCCGATTTTCTCGCCGCAAATCCCTATATCGATTTAACGCGCATCAGCTTCATCGAATATTCAACTACCGGCAGCTACAGCGCAGCCAACACGCTCTACATCGAAAAAATGAAAATCATTCCCGACATCGCAAACGAATATAAGGATATGATTAAAGTCAACCAGATTGGCTATACCCCAAACAGCAAAAAAATCGCCCTCGTCAGTTATCTCACCGGAACCGTCAGTCCCGCCCCCACATATTTCCAGCTAAAAAATGCTGACACCCAAGCCGTTGTTTATCAGGGCAATCTCCAGCTTATAACTCCATACTCATCTTCATGGAATCAAACCGGCGACACAGTTTACCACGCCGATTTTACTTCGTTCACAACTCCCGGCAGGTATTTCATACATTGCCCCGAGTTGGCGCAAACTTCTCCCGCTTTCAAAATTGGCAAACGCATATTCGACGACCCGCTTCGCGATACTCTGCGTTTCTTCTATTACGCTCGTTCCGCCGAGGCAATTGTCGAACCCTATGCCGAAGGCCATACCCGCCCCGCAATTTACGCAAACAATTCTACTTGCGTTTACGACTACGACGATGACGACCCGACAAAGATGTACGACTACGACCCAGACAACCGGCGAATAACTTCCCGCAACGTCGCCGGAGGCTGGTTCGATGCTGGCGACCTGCACCTCGACATCCATAATAACGTTACAACGCTCTGGTTCCTCCTCGAAATGCTCGAACACCAGAAACAGAAACTCGGCCCCGATGTTTTGAACCTCCCCGAATCCGACGGCAGTATCAACGATCTTGTTTACTTAATTAAATACAAACTCGACTGGTTCAAAAAAATGCAGAACACCGATGGCAGCGTCCATTTCATCGTAATCTGCCAGGGCGGAGTTGAATACGCGCAAAGAGTTTCCGACGTCTCAACAGGCGCTGCTTGCATCCTCTCCGGAATTTTCGCTAAAGCATATCCTCTCTTTGCGGACATTCCATCAATGGAGACTTATGCCCAGGATTTACTTGACCGCGCAGAACTTTCATGGTCATGGCTTATGGCGCATACATCTACATACAATCCAAAGAGCGGAATCTCAAACACTACATGGTCGTACGGCATAACTTCCGACAGTTCATTCCGACAATTTGCCGCCATTGAACTTTATATCGCGACAGGCAACAGCACATATCACGATTATTTCACATCGAGATATACAAGTGCGCAAACTTCTATGCAGGGCATCACAGCAATCGGCAAAGGCCACATGGACTACGCCGAAACAACCCGCCCCGTAAATACTTCCATCAGAAACGCTATCAGAACCGCATATACTAATTTAGCAAACACCTTAGTTACTAACGCCGGACGAAGCCCATACAGGATCCCAATCAACAGCACCGGCGACATAACTTGGGGCTCCAGTGGTAAAATCGCCTGCTATGCTTACATTTTGATTCGCGTCTATGAATGGACTGGCAACACCGTTTACCGTGATACCGCTCTCGACGCTCTCGAATGGATTAGCGGCCGAAACCCCGTCTCCAGAATTTTCATCACCGGCTACGGCGATTACTCACACGGAACAGACATTTACTCATTCTATTGGTTTGACCACATAAACCCCGTCCCCGGCTATCTCTGCGGAAACATCAATGCCTATGATTTCCTATACAACTACATAAAAAATCCGTGGAAATATTATATGAACATCCAGAACGCAAGCACGCTCGAACCCTGCCTCCCTTGGCAGGCCGAAGCTTGTTACCTCTACGGCTATTTCGCCGACGATTTAAAACTCCCTGAAATTATTGATAATAATTTTCTTTACGATTTTTCAACTGCCTGGCTGACTTCCCCCGCCGATTCCGATTGGGATCCGAGTTGCGATATAGCAGTCCCGCACGACGATTTAATTAACTTCCTCGATTTCTCCGCCTTCGCCGCCCATTGGTTAAATAATTAAATTGTTAACCATTCATCCGAACTGCGATTGCCAATGGTTTTCATTTTACCCCCCGCAGCCTTTCGGCAAGGCAGGCAATGGAGTGGGCAATTTAAAAATCAAATCACGCTTTTGCAATTATTGAAAGTTGCCCTTGAATTTTTGATTTCCTTCCCACAATTCTTTTTGCCTCAACGTACAGATAACAAACCATAAAGGCCCGCCTGTATCAATCAGCAGAAGAATAGATAAGTAAATTGACATTTCGGGCTTGGGAAAACTGATGAGCGAATAAAAAGCAATTAAAATAGTGCCAACAAGGGGAAAACCAGAAACATATTTATAACCATCCATATTTCTATGATGCAACCTATATATCAAGGGATGAATAAACAAACACACATTGCATATAATTATGAACACTCCCAAAATTAATACCGCAACTGGAATGATGTGATATGAATTTAAACTATTCAAAGCGTTGGCGGTTTTATGAAATCCCCGAACGGGAAGCGATCGTTCCGAGCCACGCGCAAGCAAATGGAATTAGTGCAATAATGGTAAGAGTTTCATAGTGATTCCTTAAGTTATCCAAAGTTTAACCCTGCATCAGCAAGACCAGACAGGGAAAGCATTTTTTTGGATTCTACAATTATATCTCATTTTGATTCGGCATAATACTTATATGACGAGTTAACTAAAAATGTAAAAATACAAGAAATAACTGCTCCCATAATTCTACTGGGATAATATCCTACACCCACACCTATACAAAATAATAATATTTTTCGTTCTCCAAATGATGGCCAATTAGCAAGGGCAAAATCATGAAAGTATTTACCTGCCAATACCATAATGATAAATGTAGAAAGGAGGGATATAATACCATCCACTGAGCCTACTAGTATTCGCAAGTTGCGATATGATTCGGGAATCTTGGAAGTTTTATCTATGTCAAACTGGTTGCCATCTTTGATTCTTCCTATTCCTTTTAGTCCTATTAGCATACAAACTGTTACAAGAGCATACGGAAGAATTCCCGCCCAAAAGCTAGAAAATTTATTCAAAATTCTATTCGTTTGAGAAAAAAATAGTAATAAAATAAAAACAGTCCAGATTTGAAATGCCAATTTGGCAAGTTTTATTCTGTATGTGATCAAGGAGAACAAATATGTGCAAGGGACAAGTATCGCAAACGCAAAAAAAATTGGTGATAAATAAAACTTACCTGCAGTAAGACTCTTCCATACCAAATTGATGCCCAAAAGCATTATACAACTGGCGGCAAGTTTGCCAAATATAACGTCTATTTCATAATCTGTAGAAAACAAAGGCCGCATAATCTTTACCTTAATCGTATTAACAAAAATTTAATAAGCTTTATGTATAAAACCATAGCCCGAACCTGTACTCGCTTTTCTCAAACGTTTCAAAACATTTACGTTTTATAATATATATTAATTATACTAAAGAAAAGTGAAAAGGAATAATTAGGAAAAGCGACCTATTTTCAATATTCAATCTCCCGCAGGGATGCTTTCCCGTCTTCGACGTGATTGGCATTCAAATTTTCAATTTCATTTCCCCTGCCTTTTTAAAAATTCTCGGCTTCCGCCGCCGTCTTGCCCCGTTAGATGCGTCAGTTATCTTCTTTGAGATTTCAAGCTATCTAACCGGGGTCACTTTTCACTATCCACTTTTCCGCCATTGTTACATCAACGTTTATTGCTTAAACTTTATTGGCTCTGCCGATAAAAATTCAGATTTGAGAACTGCAGAGCAAGCTCGTTTGCGGAGCAGGTTGATTAATCTGAATTTAAACTATTTTATTAATAGTTTAGTTTAAGCAATCGTCTCTGTGGTACTCTTTAGCTCTGTGGCTCAAGCAATATTTTATTTTCAAAAAATCATTCGCGAAAATTCGTTTTTAAAGTATATAAAATTAAATCTTCGTGGCTCTTCGTCGCTTCGTGGTGCAAATTCGTTTCGGAGCCTGCCCTCGCGCATGCGGGGGTGGTTAATATAATCCATTAAATCCGTGAAACCTGTCCTCGACCTGATCGGGGATCCGCGGTTAAATAATATCCTGTGCGGAGCCTGCCCTCGAGAAGTCGGGGGTGTTCTCGGGTGGTGAATTTTTTTGTCGTTCTTCTTTGCCTCCTTATTTCTTAACTTCCTTTTTTTCGCTTCTGAGTTCTGTGTTCTGAGTTCTAAAATTCTGAGTTCTGTGTTCTGAGTTCTAAAATTCTGAATTAAAATTATATCCTTCTTTCCCTCAATCTCAACCGATAAAAAAAAGTCTTCTTTCACATACCTTCAAAAAGTTCATATTTTAACCCCTTGCGCAATCAGTAATGAAGATATCCAAATTGCGTCAAAAGTAGAATCTTTTCTATCCTCTATAGCCTGAACTTCTGTCGTTTTTCGTTCACTTTTTTACGCTTTTGCATCACTTTTTTTCGCTTTTTTTACACTTTTTTTTCGCTTTTTTTGTACTTTTTAGTGATTTCTGAAAAATTGACGTATGTTCTTGTGGTCTTATGACTTATGGCTGTTTTATCCCCATTTACGCAAAAAATAAGCGCGCTTTTTCACCCTCAAAATTGACTCAATTTTGAGGTTTCAGATATGGGCAATTATGAAAGTTTCGCACACGTTCCCATTTCCAAAAACAGATAATCCAGCTTGACTGAAGGCGAGTTTTTTTCTCTCGTGTGCATCTTGCGTCCGAGCATCGCAACAGCTTGGCAGCCCATATCTGTTTCAGGTTCGAGCATTGCCGTTGCCGTCAAACCGATACGTTGATGCGATTCGCACGCAAACGTTATAACGGACAAATCTCCGGGAATATTGAGACCGAGCCTGTACGCCGCCATCTGCACTGCCGGCATGGAATATGACCAATACAAAAGAATTGCCGTTGGTCTGTTTGGGCTTTTGAGGGTTTGATAAAACAATTCTGTTTGTTTTTCCATCTCATCATCAACCTTGTAATTCGGCGTGAGATCCATCACTTCAAGCCCGGCGTTTTTCATTGTCTCGCTATAGCCAAGACGTCGTTCTGAGACACTGTAATGGGCATTTGGACGCAAATCGTTAAAATACACATTGCAGTATGC
>MHXZ01000138.1 GCA_001825665.1 Planctomycetes bacterium GWF2_41_51
TACAAAAGGATGAGCTTTTCGGCCGGCAACGAGATAATCCGTCGCGCTTTTTGTGCCTTTATAGCCGAGAAAACCGAGATAAACTACGAGCAGCAAATAAATTATAACTGCCAGTATTGTGCCAACCCCCACAGTATTTGCTAAAACAAACATATTCATTATTTATGCCTCCAGTTATAAATCCATTTATTTTAAAGAACTTAGATTAGAGCTTTTCCTCTACTTTGTCTTCCTCGGCGGCCCAGCGTTTGTCTTCGGGCTTAATTTCCGTAGCGCCTTTGTTCCAGGCGAAAAAGCCATAAACCACGCAAAGGATAGTGCTTAAGAGACAGAGAATATAAACGAGTGAAACCCATTTATCCTGAATGCCAAACATAAAAACCTCCGTAAAATCGTTTCAACATTTTTCTAATTATCTATATTTCGGTTAGTTGTGATTAAAAACCATAATATATTTAACGAATTAACATTGGATTTAGGTGTTATAATATCCATTAAAAACTTGCGCGCACCACGTAAATAAAAGACTTATGGCGTTTTCCAGTACTGATAATAAGGACTTACGGCAAAAAAACCGAATTCTAAAGACGACGCTCGAAGTACGTAAACAAAGGACTTATGGCAATTTTTTAAACGATAAGTACTTAATTTAAAACAACTTAGAATGAATTTAAAAATAATTGAAGAAAATTCAAAATTTTTAATCTAATTTGATGAAAAATTGAAAAAAATGATAAGATTTTGGTATCAAAATAAGCCTCTGTTTGAGGTGTTTCAGGGTATATAATAATCGACTATTGACGCAATATGATTACTACTCAGCGATTAAGCCACAGAGTTCACAGAGAACACAGAGATGTAAAATTTAGTGAAAAGTGAAAAACTAAAAGTGAAAAGTTGAGGATTCGGCCGGAGGCCGAGACTATTTTTATCACCCGATTGCTCGAAAGTAAGCCCAAAGTTTTTTAAACGCAGGATTACCCCCTCTGATTTTGTTTTCAAGGTTTCCGCTTTGCTCTAACAAAATCCTAAAGATTCGAGGACTTTCGCTTCGCTCCAACACTTCATTCGTCCTACGACTCATTTCGGTCGAAATGACGAGCGGCCGCTGTGAAACTCAAGAAACATCCATTCCAAGCCGATTGAAATGACGAAGCACGCTTATGGAAGACCAATCGCTCACCCTTACAAGGGTTTCCGCAAGCTCCAACGCTCATGGCTCTGAATTTAGTTTTTTTAAGCAGTAAAAGATTTATGGAGGATTTAGAAGAACGCTGTATTAATTTTAATTTACTCCCCCGCCATCCTACTTCGCCAAAGCTACGAAGGACAGGCGGGTGCGGGGGCAGGCTTTAAAGCAATAAAGAATTTGAACCCCGATATGATTTCTTCTATGAATCGTAATCTAATATTCCGGCAAATCTGGCAATACTTATATTGGTGTCTGCAAACTTTTAAGAAATCATACGGGGCAGGCATCGAACAGTTGAACGTCCAACGTCGAATATGGAAATATGTATACCCATATTTGCAAAGACAAAGAACCTATTTTAATTGTATAAAAAAGGTTAAAATATAACTAACCATAGAAATCATACCAATCCCAAAAAAGAAATCCGCTATATAACCTGCTATTGACGAGGGTACCTTATTAGACATATTAAAAAATTTATCGAGATTTAATTTTTCAAAGCCACCATCATTAAATTTTAGCTTTGCATTTTTTAATTCTAAATTAAGTCTGAAAAGAAAAATACGGAATTTATATAGAATAATTAAAGGAAACAAAAGGCTAATTATTGTCAATAGAACCCACCACTTAAGAAACAATTGATTATTGATAATAAATTTATCTAACATGCCTACAAACCAAAGCAAAGCACCAGTATTTATAGCTAACATCCAATTAACCTGATTCATACAAGTTGTCCTAAAGTATGATCAAAAAGGTCAAAAAGTCCCTGTGTTCGTCTAGTTAGATTTTCATAATCTTTCGGTGTCTCCATATATTCTCCAAAAAAATAAAAATAATTCTGGATTCCCGTTTTCACGGGAATGACAAACGTTGCCGTGCCGGCCCCGAAGGGGTTTGCGCAATGCTACAACAACGGCTAAACAATTTTTTGGCGAACACATAGGTTCGCCCATACAAACCCCCGCCACGGGTGCGGGGGCTAAACACAATTGGTTTATGCCAATTTGTAGGCGATTTGTTACGATTAAGGGGATTATGGTTTTGCGGAATGTTTTGCAGAAATTTAATGTTGGTTGGAGTCTGAGCCGCCGATGAGATATACTCTGTTTTTTCCGCTGCGTTTTGCTTCGAGGAGAGCTTTATCGGCCTGGTCGAAGAGCTGCATTACGGTTGATCCATCGCGAGGGAATGTGGCGAGTCCGCCACTGATTGTTAACGTTCCTTTTCCATAAACGCCAAGGGCGGGCAGGTCTGTCGTATTAATTTCATTTCTAAATCTTTCGCAGATATTTATTACCTGTGTAGGATGCTCGCTTTCGATTCGTCTTCTGTCTTCCTGCGCGGCGGTATCGAGTCCGATTATATTTTCGCCGGGCAGATTCCAGAAAACCACGGCAAACTCATCGCCGCCGATTCTGCCGACGACATCCTGTTTTCTGCAGCACTTCTGCATAAGCACTGCGGCCTGCTTTAGAATATTATCGCCGACGGGATGGCCGTAAAGGTCGTTATATTGTTTGAAGTTATCGATATCGAAAATCAGAAGCGTTACCTGGAGGGATAACTGCTTGGCGTGCTCGATTATCTGGCGAAGAAATTCTCTTACGTATCTTCTGTTTTTTACTCCGGTCAGTTCGTCTTCCATCACGAGTTTTTCGAGAATCGCAATCCGCTCAAGATGCTGCTGCTGAATGGGAATATCTTCAGGCGATTCGGCTGATTGTGTTTGCTCTTCTTTTTTTGTTGAGATGACTATCGGGCAAATATAATAATCGTCGAGAAGTTTTGTACCGTTCGAAGATTCGGAGACGATATGAGCGGCGAGGGGTTCCTGCCACATTTGCGCGAGCAGAAATATTTTGGAATCGGGATTTGCCTGACGGAGTTTTTTAAGGGAGAGATTGAGATTTTTATCTAAAGCCTCTGTGTTTATCGCGATAACATCGAATTGATTTGGAGCGCAGGTGTTAATTGCCTCTGAGATGTCCCGACAGTTTTGAAACCGTATATCATCGCTTGCGGTCATATCAATAACTGTTCTGTCGGCTCGGCCTATCAGTAATACCTGAGCCTGGGGCTTTATTGTATCTATAATAATTCTGCTCTGCATTATAGGTTTATTATACTAAAATTACGCTAAAAAGTCAAATTTGGTAAAAAGGGAAAGATAAATAACTGAAAACAGGCCTTTTGATGCTATTTAGAAGGAAGGACCGATAACTTTTCCTGAGCCATTTCGGCCAAGTAGCTATTGGGGTAATCTTTGAGGAAAATCTGGAGGCCGGATTGTGCTTCCGCGAGGTATTTTTCTTTTTCGCCATCACTGAGCTGCTGCTCTTTCCAGATAGTCAGTTTTACAGATGCCTGTTCAAATTTCGCATGGACTCCGCCATCGGTGCCGGGGAAATTTTTCGCGACTTTGCCAAGCTGTTCAGCTCTTTGAATTACATCTGAAATGAGCATTGTTTGGGCAAGTATGATGTTGTCTGCCAGGGGGCTGTTTGGGCCGGCCTGTTCGAGTAGATAATCAAGCTGCTTTTTGTAATAGACATCGTGCGGATTGAGGAGAATAAATTCTGCTGTGAGCCGACGATTTAATTTATCAGAACTCAAATTTCCATTGCTGATAAGAGATTGAAGATACTGGAATTTTCTTTTGAGTCTTTTCAGGTCGTATTCTGTAATTACTGTTTTTGAAGGTTTTCGAATGATAGATTCGGCTTCGTTTAAGGACATTCCGGCGATTTTTTCCAACTGCTTTTCAATCATCGCAAGACCCTGGTCTGTCATTTCCTGAGCGTGCGTGAATTCTTCCATTCCGGCAAGATGAATCGCTCTTCGCCAGCGTGCCTCGATTGATTCGGGACTATCGGGAAATTCGGAAAAGAGCCTGTGCCAAATCGGAAGATTTTCACGGTGAGGATAATCATCGTAGAAATGCAGAACTTCCTTTTCAACGAGAACATTCAGTTCTGGAGAAAGTTCGCTGAGCATCGCTTTATAATAAAGCGCGATTGGCATTCTTCTGATTCTTGCCCTGCTTTTTAAAAGCGTGCTGTGCAGGATTTCGGGTTTCCACCATTGTTTGTCGGGCGAAATGAATTTATCGTATTGCCTCAATAACTGGCGTCTGCGGCCCTGATAAGCAGTTGCGCCTGATCCGTGGAACCATTCCGGCCAGCGGTCGAGGAGGAGACGGTTCTGGATTTCCCTTTTAAGTACCCCTCTCAAAGCAATAGTTTCAACCGGGTAAAACGGGGGCTGGAAATAACTATTTCTTTTTGGGCTTTTGAGAACATTATCCAGACCATCGGCAATACTGATGTTTTGAAATTCCTTTACAGTTTCAGGATTATTGTTTGCGATGTAAAGCTGGTAATCGAGTTCGGAAAGATTTATTCCATCCTGAAAAACGAAAACAGTAATAGTCAGAACGGCGAAAGAGGTTGTCCAGATAAGACTGGGTCTATAACGTGTAAAATGGCCGATAAGCAAAACGAGACCGGCTAAAGCCATCGCGTTTAGAAAACCGTCAAACCACGGCGCGTACGACATTGCCCATTTGAGACTATCTGTATTTTTCGCACCGCCGAAAAGACCAAAGTAAATCAGGGTAGGCGACGTGCACAAAACGAAAGCGATGATTCGAGACCTGAAACGAAGCGGTCTAACCGCGGCAGCGAAAGCGCCGAGCAGAACAGCAATGGCAAGTCCCGGCAGGCCGGCTACGAAAGCCAAAGTAATAATAAACAACAAACTGTATTTGAAACTCATTAGCTGAGAAGCAAGGATTGGAACTGCAATTAAAATTCCGAGAAGAAGACCCATTACAAAGATTTGTGCGGGATATTCAAAAATGCTTAACGGAGAGAATATTAATTTTTCAAGGTAAATCGGGCCGGGAAATACGGGGCAAACGAGTTTGCCGGTCAGGAGTTTTGACCAGAATACTGCGGTGAAATAATACACGCAAACCGCGAGGAAATAGCACCCACTGACGTTTGCATGACTGTAATGCAGAGTGGGACCGGCGGTCATTAGTGATTTTGGAATCGTTTTTTCGTTTTCTGCCATAGCAAGAGTATTATACCTCGTTGCGACAGGAAAAACAGACTAATTTTGTGTCCGGTTATTTGTGGGGTATTTGAAATGTATTATTGGCAAGACAATGCTTTAGACCAAAATTTAGACCTCAACTGTTTCAAGCTGCGGTTCTTCTACTTCGTTTTGTTCGCCGGGCTTAAATGATAAAGGCATCGCGAATTGAATAGCGATTTTTCTCATAACAGAACTGATGTGGTCAACTCTGCACACAAATCCATTGCGGATATGACTTTCAAGTTCGAAGGAGTTTTCCTGGCCGCAGCGGGGTACGCTGAATCTTGTGGTTATATATTGACCGGGATACGGCGATTCATTTGCCAAACATGTGAATGCAGCCCCGCCGCTGCTTATATCTACCATTTGACCCTGAAATAATTTATCTGTGAAATCCTCGGCGAACCAAACCGGCCAATGATAACTTAATCTTTTTTCTCTGCGTCTGTCAGATCCGTTCATTCCGTTCATTTTGCTGCTCCATAAAAAAGTTAACAATCTGGAATTCGTCAAATGACGGATACGAGTTAACTTGAAGTGAAATAAAATTTTATGTTCCGCTTTAATACCGATTTTGCATTTCGGGAAGTACGTAAAAGGGAAAAATTGTGTCCGATAATGTGAATGGATTTATATAAGAAATTTTTGAAATTTCTTGACTTGGAGGGGGTTTTTTTGTTATATTATTATTGAGAATGCTGGGTTTGGCGCATACGCTGAAAAGTATAAAGAACAAACACCAGCCCAAGAGGTCGGACGGTCCGACCTCTTTATTTTTGCGCAATTTTCGGCATATCAGAAAACCATCCAATCATCGAGGGTAGGCTCCCCGTTGGAGATTTGGGAATGTTATTTCAGTTTTGCGACGAGGTCGGCGAAGATGTTGCCGCGCTGGACGAAATTAACAAACATATCGTAACTTGCGCAGGCGGGACTCATTAAAACCACATCGCCGGGAGCAGAAAGTTCTTTGGCCTTGCTGACGGCATCGGCAAAAGTTTTTTCCCTGTGAATTGGCGGAACGATTCCAGTCTTTCTTATAGATTCCTCAATCTTGTCGGCGGTTACGCCAATCAAAATCAATGCTTTCAATTTGCCGCTAATCGCTTTTGCCATCGCGTCAAAGGGAAGTCCTTTATCATACCCCCCTGCAATTAAAATTTTCGGTTCGCTAAATGCCTCGATAGCTACAACGGTACTTTCAGGAGTTGTCGCAATCGAATCATTGTAATATCTAACGCCGTTGACAGTGCCGACGAGCTGGAGTCTGTGAGGCAGAGATGTGAAACTTGCGACGGAATCAATCAGGTCTTCGTCTTTGAGGCCGAAGAAATGAGCGATGGTAACAGCGGCGGCGAGATTCTCGCGGTTCGCTTTTCCGGGGAGTTTGAAGACATCGGTCAATCTGCTGTCTAATTTTTCCCTGTCGAAGAGGAAACATTTGCGGCCTTTGTTTTTATATTTTTCGTACCACTCGATACATTTCGGGTCATAAGCGTTCAAGACGGCGGCATCATCTTTGTTCTGGAAGCGGAGAATGTTTTCCTTCGCAGCGCAATAATTTTCCATTGTCTTGTGGCGGTCGAGATGATTGGGGGCGATGTTTGTTATGCAGCCGATGCAGGGAGATTTTTTGATTCTTGCAAGCTGCTCAAGCTGGAAGCTGGAAATTTCGAGTACGACAATGTCGCTGGGTTTAATTTGATCGAGCGTTTCCAGAAGCGGACGATTGCCAATGTTGCCGCTGAGCCAGACATTTCCGTTTTTATAATTTTTCAGGAGATGCGCGGTCAGAGCGGTTGTCGTACTTTTGCCGTTTGAGCCTGTTATAGCGGCGATTTTTGCGGGGCAGAGCCGGAAGAAAATTTCCATCTGCGATGTAATGATTTTGTTTTTGCTTTTAGCGGCGTCAATGTATTCGTTTGCCTCATCGACGGCGGGATTGACGATGATTATATCGGAATCTGTGAAATCGGAAATTTGATGGCCGCCGATGTGGAACTCAATATTTTTAAACTGCCGGAGTTCCTTAATTGAGCCTGCGAGCTTCTTGTCATCGCCTTTGTCTGTAACAATGACCTTCTTTGCAAATCGGGCCGCGAATTTAGCGGTATCAACACCACCGCCAAAAACCCCCAGCCCCATTATGACAACGACCCTGTCTTTCAAAAAATCCGTATTCATTTTTCCGTGTGGGCTAAAGCCACCATTTATTTACCCATCGCTAACGCTCAGGGCTCTGAATTTTTATTATGCTTTTGCAAGTTCGATTTTGGCGTCGAGGACGGCCTGTTCGATACATTTTTCCCAATTGTCGCCGAACTGGGTGATATATTTTTCATCTTCGTAAGCATAGATAATCGATCTTGAGGCGTTAATCAGAGCGCCTGTGCCATCCGGTTTGCAGAATTTCATGCAATCAGCGGCGGTTGCGCCCTGTGAGCCAAAGCCGGGAACGAGGAAAATAATTTTTCCGTATTTCTGGCGAAGCGCGGCGGTCTGCTCGCTGGTTGTTCCGCCGACGACCATTCCGATATTGCTATAGCCGCTTGTGCCAATTCTCGCGGACTGATTTGCTATTTCGGCTGTAATTTCGGCGAGCTTTTCATACATTTTCATTCCGGAGGCGTCTGCGAAATCCTGAATAACGGCGGCAGAAGGATTGCTTGCGCGAACCCAAACGAAAACGCCTTTGCCCTGCTTGTCTGCTATTTCGGCGAAAGGAAGAATGCCTTCTGAGCCTGCAAAACCATTTATTGTAATCGCATCTGCGGCGAGGACATCTTCAAATCCTTTAAGTTCAGGATTCTGGAGATGAGCGAGTGCGTAGCTTTGAGCGGTGTGGCCGATATCGCCTCGTTTGACGTCGCCAACGATTTCGAGGTCGAGGTCCTGTGCTTCGCTGATTAATGAATAATAGCTTTCAACGCCTTCCCAGAGATATTTTTCAAAGAAAGCGATATTAATCTTCACGGCAGGTACGAGCGGGGCAATAATTTTGAGTACTTTCATGCTATAATCGAGAACTGCATCGATGGAAGCGGCGGCACTTTTGCTGTCGTTCATTCCTTTTTGGCTGCGAATTGCCTTTGGCAGACGTGAATATACGGGGTCGAGACCCACAATCAACGGAGTTTTCTTTTCCTTTACAGCTTTACAAATACGGTCTGCAAAATGACTTGCCATCCTATACCTTTCAGTTAATATATAATTCTCTGATTTAAGCTATTAAAAACGAGAATAACAATATAAGCATTAAATTTCCTTTGGCAAGGATGTAATGGAAAAAAAATTAAATAACGGCGGTATAAAAAAACTCCTGAAAAGCCGGAAATTCAGAATAATTTGTGTTTTCACGGGTTTATTTTTAATTTTGTTATTTGCGATTTGGTTTACGGGCCTTTTCAGAACTCCGGCACATTTTCGGACAGTAAATTTTATCGAAGACCATCAGGTTAGCCAGTATCTTACTAATATTATTCTGCCTGAATTTTACAATAAATCACAGTTAGGCACGCCATTTGAAATAGTTTTCAGCGAAGAAGGCATCAATGATATCGTGGCAAGACATCTTGACGCCAAGAGTTTGAAGCGGGCGGGGTTTTCAGATGTTAGTATTACTTTTAAAAGCGGAAGGATTTTACTTACAGCGAAAACGAAGTACCGAAATCACGATTTCGTTATAACGGCTGTGCTGAAACCAACTGTCGATAAAAAAGGGTTTAACGCGGGTTTATCAGAAATACAGGCAGGTACGAGCAGCATTCCATTCGCGAAAGACCTGATACGCGAAAGAGTTCTTTATGAAATCGCGGGTTCTTCTGCGGATGTTAATTTTGTAAGTTATGCAGGAATGGTTTTCAGCGATGATAAAATTGAACCTGAGTTTTCGTTTAATCATCGCAATCTTAAAATTGAAAAAATTACGATAGACAATCAAAAATTAATAGTTAGTTTTCTGCCGGATTAAAATGACGCCTAAGATACTTCCACAATTTGAGTTTTCGGAAAATGTTTTGCTTGCGAGAGCGCCGGCAAAAATAAATCTTTCTCTTCTAATCGGCGATAAAAGAGCGGACGGTTATCACAACCTCGAAACAATTATGGCGAAAATCGCTTTTTACGATGAGCTGCGTTTTGAGATGACTGAAAACGAAAAGTTAGAATTTTCCTGCGATGGTCTGTGGTCGCCTGATGGAAAAGAGAACCTGGTTTATAAAACTGCTGAACTTTTTTACAAAACAATCGATAAAAAACCTTCCGCAAAAATCAAACTAACCAAAAATATACCGGCAGGTTCAGGGCTTGGCGGTGCCAGCAGCGATGCGGCGACAACATTGCTTGCACTGAACAAATTGCATAACGAAATATTAAACGAAGGAATTATTTATGAACTTTCTGCCAAACTGGGCAGCGATGTATCATTTTTTTTGAATGGGCCTTTAGCTCTATGTACTGGCAGAGGGGAGAAAGTAGAAAAGATAGATAAAAAGCCTGACTTTAACGCTATCCTGGTGCTTCCTGATATAAACATATCTACTAAAAGGGTTTATGAAGCATTTGAGGAAGATATGGCGAGTTTTAACTCTTTTAGGCTTCAAATCCGGGAATATATCCGTGAAGGCAAAATTGATATAATCCAAAAAATGTGCGTGAATATGCTTGCCAAAACGTGTTTTGCGCTGGATAATAGGCTAGCTCTATTACAGGTAAAAATAAAGGAGATAACAAGGTTGCCCGTATGCCTTAGCGGCAGTGGTTCAGCATTGTTTGTTGTCTACGATGGAAAAGACTGCCGGGATATTGAATGTTTCCGGCGAGAGATTGATTCGCTCGGCTGCTATAATATTATAATTATCAGCAATGAATGGTAGTTTTTTGAGGCGCCTGTTATGGAGATTACAGAAGTCAGAGTAAAGTTAATTGCTAACAAAGACGAAAGGCTCAAAGCATTTTGTTCGATGACCATCGATAACGCGTATGTAATTCGCGACATCAAGGTTATCATGGGAACTAATGGTTATTTTGTCGCAATGCCATCGCGAAAAATGAGTGACCATTGTCCAAAATGCGGCGGGAAGAATCATCTTCGTGCCAGATTCTGCAACAATTGCGGAGCATCCCTTGGCGAGGAAAGAGCCAAGAAGGATATGAAAGGCAGGATGAAATTACACGCCGACATAGCTCATCCCATCAATGCCCATTGCAGACAGATGATTCAGGACAGGATTGTCAAGGCTTTTGAGGAAGAACTTGAAAAATCCAAAGAGCCGGGTTACACGCCTGTTGAGTTCGATGAACCAGACGACGAAGTACCAGATGATGTAGCGGGCCATCTGTAAGCATCGGCAGTTTTTCAGCTTAAAGGTACTTATTTTGAAACACCTGGTGTTTTCACTGGAGAGTTAGTTTTATTTTTTGTTAATTAATGTTTTTCATAAACGGCCTTATACGGCCGTTTTTTTTATGGAACAAGCGAGCAATTAAATTATAATCACTTTTATTATACCAATTGGTATAATTACTCGCGCGTTGCGAGGTTTATTAAATTCTCTGCCCGCTTCGCTTTACTCCCCTGCGGGGACTGGAGCCGCGGAACACCGTATGAATATTTTTTGAGATCCGTATGAAAGACAGTTTATTCGATCAGCCAAAAGAACCAAATGAAAAGCCTCAACCCGCTGCAAAGCGGAACGAGATGGAGAGAATATATACGGTCAGCCAGGTTACGTCACTGATAAAAACGTGCCTTGAGAATACTCTGCCCGGCAGACTCACTATCAGCGGTGAAATCAGCGGATTCAGGAAACATTCGAGCGGTCATTGCTATTTCGATATCAAAGACGAAAATGCAATCATACCATCGGTAATGTGGAAAAGCGATTTCGGCCGACTGAAATTCAAACCTGAAAACGGGCTGGCGATTCTGGCGAAAGGTTATGTCGATATTTATCCACCACAGGGCAAATACCAGTTTTACGCGGAATCTATGCAGCCTGCGGGAGTCGGTGCATTACAGCTTGCTTTTGAGCAGATGAAAAATAAACTTCAGGCAGAGGGCCTGTTCGAGGAAGAACATAAAAAGCCCCTGCCGAAATATCCTTTTCGGATTGGAATTCTCACAAGCAAATCGGGAGCGGCGCTGCACGATATAGTTGACAGTATCCGCAACCGCTGGCCGGTGGCAAAACTTTTGTTTTACGATGTGCCGGTGCAGGGACAAGGGGCGGCGGAAAGAATCGCACTTGCAATTCGTGATGTAAACAAAAGAAACGCTGCGTTGAAACTCGACATTTTAATTGTCGGGCGCGGCGGAGGATCGATGGAGGACTTATGGGCTTTCAATGAAGAGCCTGTCGCGCGTGCGATCTTCAATTCCAAGATTCCAGTCATCAGCGCAGTCGGGCACGAAGTTGATGTAACAATCGCAGATATGGTCGCAGATGCGCGAGCTTCGACACCAACGAAAGCGGGAGTGATTGCAGTGCCTGATATTAACGAAGTAACCAGTCAAATAGATAATATTTCCAACAGAATCAAAACTGATACCGATTCGATTTTGACACTTTCATCGCAGAGATTAAAAACGATTCTCGCGGCAGCGGCGTTTCGCAACCCGCTTGTAATAATTCAAAACCGGCAGCAAAGGCTCGATGAGTTCGAAAATAAAATTACGGAAACAACTAAAACATTCGTATCCAATCTTAAGCATCTGCTTCACACATATCTGGAGAAGATTTTAAAAATCGAGCCGCATAGAATTTTGGCTGACAGAAGAATTTCTTTGAATAATCTTCAAAACCGGTGCGAAGGCGCGGAGAAGAAAATTTTGCACATTTTTAACCTCAAACTTACAGAATGCGCAAGCAGACTGAGCGGATTGAACCCGAAATCGGTTTTGCAGCGCGGGTACAGCATCACAACAAACAAAAGGACTTCCGCTTTAGTCAAATCGCTGAATGATGTTGAGGATGCGGATTTGATAATAACCGAGCTTGCTAATGAGAATATAATTGAAAGCAGGGTTAATAAAAAGTAGAATGCTGACTGTCGTTCAGGCGATGGTGACGAACCCGCCGAATAAATCGGCGGGCTAACGTTACCGCTCCCTCACGGTCGCGGCTCTGAATCGCACGGCTAAAGTGTTACCAAATTTTAAGGAAGATTAATATGACAAGGAAAAAAATATCAACTCCGACAGTCAAATCTTTTATTTTTTTATCCCTGATGTTGAGTGTTGTTCTGTCCGCGGGATCAAACAGCTTTGCAATAAGCGGCTGGGAGCAGGCGGAAAAAATCCAGAGTAGAATTAAACCACCTGTATTTCCGAACAGGGATTTTGTTATTACCGATTACGGCGCGGCTGCTGATGGGAAAACTTGCAGTACAGAGGCGTTCAAGGCCGCGATAGAAAAAGCGAGTAAAGCAGGAGGAGGAAGAGTTGTTGTGCCGGCGGGTGTTTTTCTGACCGGTGCGATTCATCTGAAAAGCAATGTCAATCTTTACCTGTCGGAAGGCGCGGTGATAAAATTTACGGATGACCCGAATGCGTATCTGCCGGCGGTTTATACACGGTGGGAAGGCGTGGAATGTATGAACTATTCTCCGCTGATTTATGCATATAAACAGAAAAATATTGCTATTACAGGTAAAGGCACGCTTGAGGGAAACGGTAAAAAATGGTGGCCGTGGAGAAGAACGCCGCAGCGGTGGGCAGACAGAACGAAACTGTTCGAAATGGGTCGTGATGGTGTGCCGGTAGAAGATAGGCAATTCGGCGGCGGCAGATTAAATCCGAATATGATTGAGCCTTACAGATGCAAGAATATTCTTATTGAGGGTGTAACAATAAAGAATGGGCCGTTCTGGCATATTCATCCGGTATTGTCGCAGAATATTACTGTAAGGAATGTAACGATTGTGGGAACCGGGCCGAACAATGATGGATGCGATCCTGAATCGTGCAAAGATGTTCTTATCGAAGGATGCTTCTTTAATACAGGCGACGACTGCATCGCGATAAAGTCGGGCAGAAACAATGATGCGAGAAGAGTAAATGTGCCAAGCGAAAATATCATTGTCCGCAACTGCGAAATGAAAGAAGGACACGCAGGAGTCGCAATCGGAAGCGAGATTACAGGCGGAGCAAGAAATATTTACGTCGAGAACTGCAAAATGGATGACCCGAATCAGGACCGTGCGATAAGACTCAAGACTAATCGCGTTCGAGGGGGCTTTATTGAAAATGTATATGTGAGAAATATTACTGTCGGGCAGGTCAAAGAGGCTGTATTGCTCATCGATTTCTTCTATCAGGATGTGGAAAAAGGCGATTATAAGCCGCTGGTCAGAAATATAAATCTGGAAAATGTTACAAGCCAGAAAAGCAAACACGCGGTGTTTCTCAGGGGCTTCGACGATGCGCCTATAATGGATGTAACGCTGACGAATTGTACGCTTAATAACAACGCAAGTCCTAACGTAATAAGCAATGTGAAAAATCTTGTTTTTGAAAATGTGAAAATCAACGGCGAAATTGTAAGAATCATTGAAGAGTAAATATGAAAAAATTAATTGCACTGTTTAGTATATTTCTTTTTGTTTTTGCGATTGCTGGGTGCAAAGAAAAACAAAATGACACGCACGTAAACTTAAAACTCGGTCATGCTCTTGATATATCGCATCCTGTGCATAAGGCAATGGTTTTTATGGCGGAAAAAGTTGCGGAGAAATCACAGGGCCGAATGAAAGTTGAAATTTATCCGAGCGAACAACTCGGCACGGAAAAGGAATCCATTGAGGCTTTGCAACTCGGGTATATGGCAATGACGAAAACATCGTCTGCGCCGCTTGAAGGATTTATACCAGAGATGAAAATTTTCGGGATTCCATATCTGTTCAGAGACAGCGAACATTTCTGGAAAGTATTAAAAGGGCCAATCGGCAAAGAAGTGCTTTTAGCCGGTCAAAAACAGGGTTTAAGGGGCTTGTGCTTTTATGATGCGGGCGCAAGAAGTTTTTACGCGAAGAAAGAAATAAGCCATCCTTCACATCTGAAAGGGTCTAAAGTCCGGGTGCAAAGCAGCGTAATGTCGATGAAAATGATAGAAGCCATGGGCGGCTCGGCGACTCCGATACCATTCGGTGAACTTTATACAGCACTTGACCAGGGAGTTGTTGATGCGGCGGAAAACAACCCCCCTTCTTTTTTTACGAGCAGACATTATGAAGTTTGTAAATTCTATTCACTTGATGAACATACGATGCTGCCGGATATTCTTGCAATCAGTACGCGGGTGTGGAATGGTTTAACGCCGGAATTTCAGCAGATTTTGCAGGAAGCAGTCGATGAATCGGTTGAGTATCAGCGAAAAATCTGGGCGGAGGCGGAGCTGAGCGACTTGAAATCGGTCGAAGAAGCCGGTGTAAAAATTATTCATCCTGATAAAGAGCCATTCAGGGAATCGGTCAAAAAAGTATGGGATGAATTTGAGGGAACGGTAATAGGCGAACTTATCAAAGAAATTCAGGAGGTACAGTAACAGTGTTCAAGCTGATAAAAAAAATATTAGACCATTCGCTGGAAATACTTGTAATGATTTTTATGGCGGCATTGGTCATCGATGTAACATGGCAGGTGTTTACACGGCTTGTGATGAAAAAGCCAAGTACGGGAACCGAAGAACTTGCGGTATTTATGATTATATGGGTCGCCCTGCTCGGCGCGGCTGTGGCACTTAATCGAGGGGCACATCTTGGAATCGATTATTTTGTGGGGAAACTTTCATTAAGAAAAAGAATTTTCACCGAAGTTTTTGTTTTTCTATGCATCGGACTGTTCTCACTTTTTGTAATGGTTATCGGCGGCGGCAGTCTTGTGTTAAGAACGCTCGAACTGGGGCAAGTATCGCCTGCATGGGATATTAAAATCGGTTATGTGTATTTAGCGATACCAATCAGCGGATTCTTTCTTGTGCTTTATTCGGTAATAGGATTTTCTGAAAGGCTTGTAGAGTTAATCAAACATAAATATCCGCCGCAGGGGAAAATCGCACCGCCGGGCGAGGAACAGATTACCGCTTATTAACATTTGCATTCGAAAGGACGATTGTGAGTTTTCCGATATTAGTTCTGGTCTTAAGTTTTTTTGTACTGCTTGTTTTGAATGTGCCTGTAGCTTTTTGCATGGGCATATCGACGGTGCTGGCGTTATTGGCGATGGGCGATTTGCCTGCGTTTGTGGCGACGGCTCATAAGATTGCAACCGGAATTGACAGCTTTACATTGCTTGCGATACCATTTTTTATTCTATCGGGTTTGATGATGGGACACGGCGGAATAGCGCGGAGGCTCATTGATTTCGCCAATGTTCTTGTCGGCAGATTTCGGGGGGGCCTTGCTTTTGTAAATATTTTAACCTGTATGCTGTTTGGCGCGATATCGGGTTCGGCGACGGCGGCAGTTTCGGCAATCGGCGGCTTTATGGTTCCGCTGATGAACAAAATGGGATACAACCGTGAATTCAATACCGCTGTAACTGTTACGGCCGCGACGACAGGTCTGCTGATTCCGCCAAGCAATACGATGATTGTTTATTCACTGGCGACGGGCGGACTTGTTTCCATTGCCGCGCTGTTTATGGCGGGCTACATTCCCGGAATTTTGACAGGTATCGCATTGATGATTGTCAGCGGTTTTATATCTGTAAGAAAAAACTACGGCAAAGGTGAAAAATTCGCGTTCAAAGAAGGAGTTGTCCGGTTTTTGAGTGCGATTCCGCCTTTGATGCTGGTCTTTATCGTTGTGGGCGGCATCCTTATCGGCTGGTTTACCCCTACCGAAGCATCGGCAATTGGGGTACTGTATACTCTTATTCTGGCGGTTTTTATATACCGGGAAGTTAAAATCAGCGAATTGCCGAAAATCCTGCTCCAGTGCGGAGTTACAACGGCGGTGGTCTTTTTGCTGATTGGCACAAGTATGGCGATGTCGTGGGTTCTGGCGGCGGAAAATGTGCCGCAGAACATAAGTGCCAGTTTGATAGGGCTGACGGATAATAAGTTTGTAATTCTGCTGATAATTAACGTTTTGCTGCTGGTTGTGGGGATGTTTATGGATATGACGCCTGCGATTTTGATATTTACGCCGATTTTTTTGCCTGTAATTCAAAAACTTGGTTTGCATCCGCTGCATTTTGGTATAATATTACTGATGAATTTGAATATCGGGCTTTGTACGCCGCCGGTCGGGACGGCCCTGTTTTTGGGCTGCGGCATTGCAGGCACTACTGTAACGAAAGTGGTTCGGCATATTCTGCCGTTTTTTATAGCGATGATCGTAACGCTTCTGCTTTGTACTTATGTGCCGGCGATAACGATGTGGCTGCCGAGAGCGCTTGAGTTTGTAAAATAAAGTAGCCACTAAGGCACAAAGGCACGAAGATAAATAATATTTTTTATCGTGGATTTGCGGAAAATTGAATTTGGAACAGTATATATGGCTGAAAAAAAAGAAAATAACGATATAAGTAATCTCTCGTTCGAGCAGGCGATTAAAAAATTAACTGAGATTGTAAGCAAAATAGAAGATGGGCAGATTTCGCTTGAGCAGAGCCTTAGCCAATACGAACAGGGAATGGAATTGATTCAATACTGCCGCGGGATTCTGCAAAAGGCGGAAAAGAAGATAGAAGAAATATCGAAGGAAAAAGAAAAGTAGCCACAGAGGTCACCCGCCTTGCCCAAAAGGCTGCGGGGGCAGGCAGAGAACACAGAGATAATAATTTATTAATGCGAGCGTGGCGGAACTGGCAGACGCGCAAGGTTTAGGTCCTTGTGTCCTAACGGGCTTGTGGGTTCGACTCCCTCCGCTCGCATTTTTTTTATTCCCTAATTATTCAATTACTTTATTTGGATATAAAAAGAAACACGCTGAAAGCTTTGGAAGTGAAAATAATATATTTACTCACCATGATGATAATGTCAATAATTTTATGCTCTTGTATCTTTGAAAACGATCCAAATAATGTTTCGAGCAACTTTAAAATAAAAGAAAAAGGGAAATTAAAGTGGACTGTGACGTTTAATCATAATAACCTTGATGTTAAAGGGTATGTGTTTCCAGCCTCATCAAACATAAAAAATATTGCTGATGAAAGAAAGATTTTACAAGATGAACGTTTTAAGAGAGCACTTGAGTTACAAAAATCAGCTCCTACGGAAGAGTTAAGAAAATCTTATTTTGAGGAAATCGAGCAAATACGATTAAATAAAGACCCTTGGTACGGCGTTGCGAGTTGGCCCAATTGGCCTGTTGTTCTGGCATCTTATGTTTTTGAGACTGAGCAAAAAACAACAAAAATTATAGTCATTTGCCAACACAAGGATATGACAATTGATTTAGTTTTCACTATTAAGTCTAATGATCAATTAATTTACCCTGAGTCTCTGAAAATAGTTCAAAAGTTGATTGAACAATTTGATAACTTAAACAAATTACAATGGACCGAACTTTCTATTCAAAGACATCCAATTGATGATTCTAATAAAGAATATTTACCAAAAGAAATACGTGAATTTGTACAAAATGCGGTTTTTCCAGCACAAGACTGAGCTTACTATAACATGCCTTTTGCAAAGAATGACCGATACAATTTATTGCAGAATTTATTTATATGAATTTTCATTTTCCACTGTGAAAAAATGTGAAACGACCTTGAAAATTTATGTAACCCCTCCCCCACCCGAATTGGATTAATCATTACGGGTTAAGAGAAACACTGATTTTGGTAAAAAAGTAGCTAATTAGTAACGACTCGTTTATTTTTCATTAAATGTTCAGCATTTTGATTATCAATTCGAATCGGAATAAACAGCCGATGACTGTGATGCCGGTTGGGGCGTGTGTTGCGGCGGAGGCGGCTGAGAGGAGCGGGCATAAAGTTTCACTTTTAGATTTGATGTTTTGCAAAAATATCGAACAAGCTATTTCAAATGCTCTTTCGAAAACCAAGCCGGATATCGTCGGTATATCGGTCAGGAATATTGATAACAATGATATGAAAACGCCGAGGACTTTTTTTAAGGAAGTATTGACCATTGCCAACATAATAAGAGAAAAATCAAATGCGAAAATTATTCTGGGGGGCGCAGCGGCAGGTATTATGCCGGAGCAGTTAATGCGGTACACGGGCATTAATCTTGCGGTGCTTGGATATGGGGAAACAGTATTTCCGGAATTGCTAACCGCTTTGGAGCAAAAGAAATCTTTTGAAGAGGTTGAAGGAATCGCGTGGATTGAAAATGGGATTTTCAGGAAGACGGAACTTGAAACAGCGAAGTCGAATCATTATCCTGTTCCGGAATTTTCGAGGTGGATAGATGTTCGAGCTTATTTGAGGCGGTTTTCGACCGCGGCGGTTCAAACCAAACGGGGATGTCCGTATAAGTGCGTTTACTGCACTTATGCAATTGTGGAAGGTAAAAAGTATCATTTGTGCGAAGCGGATTATGTTGCAAAAGAGATAAAAAAACTTTCGGATGCAGGGATACACGATATTGAGTTTGTCGATAATGTTTTTAACTCGCCTTATGAACATTCGCTGGCGATTTGCAGGCGACTTGCGCGTGAACGGATGGATGTTCGGCTGCAATCGATGGAGCTGAATCCGAAATTTATTACCGATGAATTGATGGATGCAATGGAGGAAGCGGGTTTTGTGGGGATTGGACTTACGGCAGAGAGCGCGGATGATAAGGTGCTTGCGAGGCTTGGAAAGGATTATACGGCGGATGACGTTCATCGGGCGGCGGAGGTTGTAGGAAGGCATAAACTGCCCTGCCTGTGGCTGTTTCTGATGGGCGGGCCAAGTGAAACTCCTGATACGGTTCGGCGGACGCTGCATTTTGCGCGGACGCGTATTCGGTGTTCTGATACTGCATTTTTCAATGTGGGGATACGAATTTATCCAGGTACGCAACTGGAAACGATTGCGAGGAGGCAGGGAGTTTTGAAGGAACTGCCGGAGGAGATGCTGGAGACGAAATTTTATTTTTCGCCGCTGCTCGAACAGCGATGGCTTAGAGAAACGCTCGACAGAAATATCAAAAACAACCTGAATTTTATCGATTCAGATTCTTTTGCATTACCTGCGCTGTCGACGATTCAAAGGATGTCATACTTTCTTGGAGTCAGGCAGCCGTTGTGGAAATATACGCGACAAATCCGGAAGTTTATGCACTTTACAGGCGTTTATAAATGAAAATAAATCATTATATTGCATCTATAGCTACTGCCAGCCCGCCTTATGTTTTCAGGCAAGACGAAATAAAAGATTTTATGCTGAAACATTATTCAGTCAAACTTAATATGAGGAATCGCGATATTCTTATTAAAGTTTTCAATCATCCGAGTATGCAAAAGAGGAATTTTGCTTTTGAAAATCTTGAAGTGCTTTTGAATGAAACGCCGGATGAAAAAATTGCGCGTTTTACGGAATGGGCAATTAAACTTTCGACTGAAGCTGTGCAAAGTGCAATTGCAAAAGCGGGATTGAATGTAAAAGATATTTCGGCGCTGATTGTTAATACGTGCACGGGATACCTTTGCCCGGGGATTTCAACATATCTTATCGATAGTTTGGGGCTGAATGGAGACGCGAGGGTTTACGATATGGTTGGAAGCGGATGCGGAGGAGCGATTCCGAATCTTGAATTGTGCTGCGGATTATTGAAGGAATCGCCGGAAGGTGCGGTTGTTAGCGTTTCAGTTGAAATTTGCAGCTGCACATATCAGATGGGCGACGATTTGAGTTTGATTTTTTCGAATGCGCTTTTCGGGGACGGAGCGGCGGCGGCAGTTATCTGGAACAGGCCGGAGGGACTTGAGATTGTATCATCGCGGTCACGATATGCTACGCAATATCGTGAAGATATACGATTTATTTATAAAAACGGGCAACTGCATAATCAGCTTTCTTCACGGCTGCCAAAATTAGCAGCGCGTACGGCGGCGAAAACAACAAATGAACTGCTTGAGCCGAAGGGATTAACTGTTGAGGATATTGAATACTGGGTGATGCATTCGGGTGGGGAAAGAGTAATCAATGAAATAAAAAGTGAAATAGGATTGAATGAAAAACAAATCACAGCGACACGAAATGTTTTGGCTCAATGGGGAAATGTTTCTTCGCCGACGGTTTGGTTTGTTCTTAACGAGCTGCAAAAAGAAAGCCTGGCGAAAGACAAATGGCTGGTTATGCTCGCATTTGGAGCGGGACTTGCGGCGCACGGAATGCTGCTGAAGACATAGAGATTGCTTCGTCATCTCGATTCGCTTACGCTCAACGGGACTCCTCGCAATGACGGTGCATTACAGAGCTGAATCTTTTTCGATGACTTTCTGACGCTGGGATGTTCTGAAGTCGGCGAGTTTTGTGTTTATCTTTTCATCGGCGAGTGCGAGAATCTGGATTGCGAAAATTGCGGCGTTAATTGCGCCGGGTTTGCCGATGGCCATTGAGGCAACTGGAATGCCGGGAGGCATCTGGACTGTGCTTAGTAAAGCGTCGATGCCAGCGGGGCCCTCTGCCGCGGCGAGAGGAACGCCGATTATGGGCAATGCTGTTCTTGCGGCCAGAGCACCGGCGAGGTGAGCGGCCATTCCTGCGGCGGCGATTATAACCTTTATGCCATTGGATGCAGCGCTTTCGGCGAAGTCGGCGGCAATGTCGGGCGTTCTGTGGGCGGAAATGATTCTAACGACGGGGTCAATGCCGAAGCCTTTCAATTTGTCGATACAGGCCTTCATAACAGGCAAATCTGAATCTGAACCCATAACGACCGCGACAGTTTTATTGTTTTGCGCCATTTTATATTTCCTGGAAATTAATTTTGCACAGATAATTCGCAGGGTTGAGATTGCTTCGCTACGCTCGCAATGACAACAGCCTGACACTGACAAAAAATAAGATAGATTCCCGCTTTCGCGAGAATGACAGTCTATGTATAATATGATAGTAAATTTATCAAGAATTGCAAGCGCTGTTAGAGAAAATCCGGGGCTTGCGTTTAACAGTGAATGTGGAGTAAAAATATGGCGAGCAGAAATCCAACGGTGGCGGGTCAGTTTTATCCGGGCAGTGAACGAGAATGCAGGCTTGAGATAGAATATTGCCTTAAGAATAGGCCTATACAGGAGAAACTGCCGGAAAAAATCATAGGCGGGATTGTGCCGCACGCAGGATGGGTATTCAGCGGGGATTTGGCGGGGATGGTTTTTTCGGCAATTGAGATGGCGAATAAGAAGGTCGATACATTTGTCATTTTCGGGGCGACGCATAGCAACTTCGGTTCAAGTGCGGCGGTGTACGATAAGGGAAGCTGGATTACGCCGATGGGAGAAATAGAAATCGATGAAGAATTGGCGGCGGCGATTATGAAAAAAAGCAAATCCGCAAAGGCAAATCAAAACGCACATAAATACGAACACAGTATCGAAGTGCAGATTCCGCTTATTCAGTATATTTTTAAAGATGCAAAGATTGTTCCGATACTTACATCGCCGGCGGAGTATGCGATTATGCTTGGGATGGAAGTTGGAGAGTGCATAAAAAAAGCGGCCGATAAAAAAGTTGTGTGCATCGGGTCAACGGATTTGACGCATTACGGGCCGAGATACGGCTTTGACCCGAAAGGCAAGGGACAGGCGGGAATCGATTGGGCGAAAAATGTAAACGACAGAATATTTATCGACCTTGCAGTTGAAATGAAGGCCGAACAGATACTAATCGAATCGATGGTAAATCAAAACGCGTGCGGGCCAGGAGCTGCGGCGGCGACAATATCAGCGGCAAAGGCACTTGGCAAAACTAAAGGCGTACTGCTAGCGCATACGCACAGCAATGAAGTTATGGAAGCAAGATATGGGCGCACGAGCGAAGAAAGCGTCGGTTATGCAGCGATAGTATATTAGCCACAGAGGACAACCCCCACTTCTCGAGGGGCAGGCTCCGATCACAGAGATTTTATTCGGTGCGGATTGAGTTAATCAAAACGGTTTCGACGGGGACATCGCCGGGACGGGTTTTTACGGTTGCAATCGCATCGACAACGTCCATGCCTTCGACGACTTTGCCAAAGACTGCGTAGCCGGCATCGCGGACGCCGTAATCGAGGAAATCATTGTCAGCGTGATTGATGAAAAACTGGGAAGTTGCGCTGTCGGGGTCGGAGGTTCGGGCCATAGCGAGTGTGCCGCGGAGGTTTTTGAGGCCGTTTTTGGATTCGTTGGTGATTGGCGGGTTGGTTTTCTTCTGGCTCATATCGGCAGTCATTCCGCCGCACTGAATCATAAAACCTTTTATAACGCGATGGAAAATAGTTCCATCATAAAAATTCGCATCAACATATTTGAGGAAGTTGGCAACGGTAACAGGCGCTTTTTCCTGATTTAATTCTACAACAATGTCGCCTTTGGATGTTGAAATTCTAACCTTTGGAGATTCGTTTTTTGCTGCCATTTGTTTAGTATCCTTTTGAGTTAAATCATTATTCGCCTGTTCTTTTTTATCACAGCCGGTCTGTAAAAAAGCAACTGCTAAAATTAAAAACGCTGAGAAATTAAATACCGCTTTTTTTATCATTTTTCGATTCCTTATTGAATTTTAGATAAATTGTAAATAGTTTTTCAGTTTTTAGCAACTTTTTTTGACTATGCAAAATAGAAAAAGCCTGATATATTGCTAATGAAACTCTAATCATCTATTAATATTAGGATAATATACATGGAAAGTAAAGTTATCATAGAAATGATTTTCGGGATTGTCGGGGGGCTTGGCATATTTCTTTATGGAATGATGAGTATTTCGGAAGGTATGCAGGCGGTAGCAGGTGATAAACTGCGCAAATTAATTCACGCGGTAACGAATAATCGGCTTGTGGCGTGCGGTGTAGGTACAATCGTTACGACAATAATTCAATCCAGT